>JAFGTN010000222.1 GCA_016934075.1 Pirellulales bacterium | reverse complement strand
GTCGAGATCGGTCCGAATGTGGAAAACTTGCACATCGGTCAGCGCGTGGTCGTTCGCCCGCTGAAGCCGGGCGAGCCGGCGGCAGTCGATAACGGCTACACCCATATCGGCAAGAACCTTCAATTCATCGGCATCGATACACCCGGCGCGATGCAATCGTCGTGGACCGTACCGGCCTATACGCTGCACAACCTGCCCGAGTCGGTCTCGCTTTTGCATGGTGCCCTGATCGAACCACTTGCTGTGGCATGTCACGACGTGCGCCTGGCCGAAATTAAACCGGGGGAGCATGTCGTTGTAATCGGCGGCGGGCCCATCGGGCTGCTGATCGCTCTGGTGGCTCGGCAAAGGGGCGCGTCGGTACTGTTGTCCGAAGTCAACCCACAACGTCGCTCCCTGGCCGAACAGTTCGGGTTTTCGACTGTCGATCCGCTGCAAGAGGACCTCTTGGCCGCTGTCGGGCGTGCCACCGACGAAGCTTACGCCGACGTTGTATTCGAAGTCTCAGGAACGTCGGCCGGTGTCGAGGCCATGACACCGTTGCTACGCGTACGCGGACGCATCGTGATGGTCGCCATCCATGCCAAGCCGCAACCGGTCGACTTGTTCGCTTTTTTCTGGCGCGAGCTACGCATGCTCGGCGCGCGAGTCTACGAGCCGGAAGACTTCGACGAGGCCATCGGCCTGGCCGCCGCCGGCCACTTACCCCTGGACCAGATCATTACAGAAGTAGCGCCCCTGGATGACATTCAGCGGGTTTTTGCTACAATTGACCAGAATCCCGCTGGAATGAAATACCTCTTAAATTGCATATCATGAAAACACTCGACTTGTTCAAACTCGATGGCAAGACGGCCCTGGTCACCGGGTGCCGTCGCGGAATCGGCAAGGCAATGGCACTTGCCCTGGCCGAGGCTGGCGCCGACGTGGTCGGCGTCTCAGCACATCTCGAGCCCGACGGCAGCGACGTGCAACGCGAAATCACCGCCCTGGAGCGTTCGTTTCGTGCTTATCAGTGCGACTTTGCCGACCGCGCGGCTATCCAAGATTTCGCCGCGAACGTGAACGACGAGTGCCCGCCGATAGACATCCTCGTCAACAACGCCGGCACGATCATGCGCAAGCCGGCTGCCGAGCATCCCGACGAATACTGGGACCAGGTGCTGGAAGTGAACCTTAGTTCCCAGTTCATCCTCAGCCGCGAGATCGGTCGCCGAATGATCGAACGTGGTTATGGAAAAATAATATTCACCGCCTCATTGCTTACTTTTCAGGGCGGGATCACGGTGCCGGGCTACGCGGCCAGCAAAGGCGGCATTGGACAACTGACCATGGCCCTGGCCAATGAGTGGGCCGGCAGTGGTGTTAACGTAAACGCGATCGCGCCCGGTTACATCGCCACCGACAACACGGCAGCGCTGCGGGCCGATCCCAATCGAAACCCGGCTATTTTGGCCCGCATACCCGCCGGACGTTGGGGCACGCCCGACGATTTCAAAGGGGCCGTGGTTTTTCTCGCTTCGCCGGCTTCCGACTACATGCACGGCGCGATTATGGTAGTCGACGGCGGCTGGCTCGGTCGCTAACCAAAAGGAGATATTTAGATGAATTCGAAACGACTTGCTATTGTAATCACACTATTTCTCACACTGACAGCGGGAATGACCGCGACAACCCAGGCCAAGGTGAAGAAAAAGGTCAAGCAGAAATCCACCGCCAATTCTGCTTATGCTCCGGTAAAGGATGTTCCCGGACTGCCGCGTGTTTTATTGATAGGCGACTCGATTTCCATAGGGTACACCCTGCCCGTGCGAAAAATCATGGCTGGCCAGGCAAACATCCACCGCCCTGCAACCAATTGTGGTCCATCCAAGAAAGGCCTGGAAGAACTCGACAAATGGTTGGCTGAAGGCCCCTGGGACGTCATTCATTTCAACTTCGGCTTGCACGACCTCAAGACCGTTAATGACGGAAAATACGCATGTCCCATCGAGCAATATGAAAAGAATCTCCAAGCAATCGTATCGCGGCTGAAGGAGACCGGCGCAAAACTGATCTGGTGCAGCACAACTCCCGTACCCATTGCCAAAACCAGGCCGTCAAGGAGCGACCGCGACGTCGTCGCCTACAACAAGATTGCCGAAAAAATCATGAAGGCAAACGACATTCCCATCGACGACCTGTATGCGTTTGCTCTACCTCAGCTCGAGAAGATTCAAATCCCCGCTAATGTGCACTTCACAAAAAAGGGATCTGAAGTGCTTGCCGGTAAAGTGGCTGAATCGATAAAAAAGGCCCTGGTGGAAAAAAAGAAGCAAAATTCAAAGTCTGATTCTAAGCAGTGATTTACACTTAGCACTGCTAATGCTTATGCAGAACTGGTGTTATTCGCTGTTCAGATAACTTTCAATCCTTGCCAGAGTTGCGCGAGCGGTTCGATACTCCGTGCGTTCGGACGCCCCCTCGCATACGCCACAAGCGAGTAGAGATCGGCCAACAAGTTGACTCCGCCGGATAGCGACTCAAATCGACCGCCCACCTGCAGGGCGAACTCGCGAGGCGTCTGTTCCGGTTCCCGACCGCAATCGTGCTCGCGGGCCCACGCCTCCAATGCCTCGAACGTATAACGGACGATCTGCTCTGGTGGATGCCGGCCGATCATGCCCGAGGTAAACGGGTCGCGATATTCCGAAAAAGGCCGCGGTTGTGAATCCCCTGAAGCTTCTTTCGCGTCTTCCTCGCTTGATGACTCATGCCCACCGAAGAGCCTCGCCCAAAACTCTCGCAACTCTTGCAGAAACTGCCGGATGCCGGCTAGAACGCGGTCTCGCGATTTCCACAACAGATAAACGGCAATACCGAGCAATATCGCGTATACGATCAGCTTGAATATTCCCCCTAACGATATGCTGACGCGGGGAAACCGCAACCAAGACTTGCCCGGTTCCCGAGTTGACCGGCCGGACGACTTCGAGTGTTCTTGAGTTTGCTTCTCCTGTAACGGCTTTTTGTCCTGGTCGCGCCGGCGACCGCCTTTGGACGCCTCCTCCTCCCGAGGCCGAGATTCGGAGGACTCGCCCTGTTCCTTTTCATCTTGTTTTTTGTCCCCCTGATTCTTGTCGCCTTGTTTCTTATCCCCTTGCTGCTTCTCACCTTGTTTATTGTTCCCCTGCTCCTTGTCATCCTGCTCCGAGGGTGTGTCTGTATCTTGTCGCCTCTGCTCACTACGTTTCTGTTGTTCTCCGGTTTTCTTATCCTCCCGCGGTTTGCGATCACCACGTTCTCCCGATTCACTTTTGTCAGGCGACTGCTGCTTGGACTTGCTTGATTTTCGCTCTCTCGATTCACTATCGTCCGACGTTTGTTTATCGGACTTCTCTCGCGAATCGGAACTCGACTCCGGCCCCTGCTGCTCCTCTTCATCAGTGGTCCGCGATTGCAAATCGGGAACATTTTTGACGGAGCCGTCATCCCCCATGACCCAGCGCGAGCTTTCGCGCTCGGGCGTTGTAAATGTTAAGGGAAACTGTGAGATCTTGTACTCGGCTGCCGGGCGCGGCAAGAGAGCGACCAGAAACAGTATCACTACAATCATTCCCGCTCCCAGCCCGATCCACACCGCGGCCATGTCGTCGGGCATTTCGACTCCCCGCTGACGCAGATATCGGCGCAGTCCCAAAAAACTGGTCGTTAAGAGCAGCCCCAGGCCGGAGCCTACGTACCAGCAAAGCAATGTAAAGGCCCATTGACGCCGCTGGATGTCGGCCACCGGGATGAGCAATTGCCCCAGGCCGAACATAGGCAGTGCCGCGAGCGAGAAGTAAATGATCCATACGCCCGGCGCGTGGGCCCGCCCTTTGGTGCGGAGTCTGGTGTGTGCCTCGGCACGCAACTTGCTCACGCGAGTCGTCACGCCTTCGGGCTCGGTGTCATCACTGCCATTGGTTCCGTCCGTAGGCGCGGTCTTGGGCGGTTCGGCTTGTTCCTTCGGCTTTCTTTTGCCGAAGGTAACAATTTGCAGAAGCCCCTGCCCCGAGGAATCCTGTTCTTCATCGATCAGCGTACAGTCCCATGTGAGTTTCGCGGCCGACCACCAGGCCAGCGCGAGCAACAGCCAGGGAAGAAAGATAATATTGGCGAATCGCATGACGGCGAGCCCCGTAGCACCGGCCAAGGCAGCGCCAAACAGTATGGCCCGTTCCTGTCCGTCTTCGATCGATATCCGCGAGATGAGCACGATGGCCACCGTGAAACAACCCAAAATCCAATAAATCCGCAGATCGTAACACCCGACGTAGAACACGGTCACCAGAAAATACATCATGCTCCCCACCATCAGCATGATCAGCACTGGGCTGATGGCAATGGCAAGATAGTCGGCAAGTGTCTTGTCCAGACGAGGCATCAATCTTCCTCAACCAAGAACATAGTCACGACAAACGTTAGGGAGCGCTTCGCGATTGCGGAGTTGTCGAGTCTCGATTCCCTCGGCCGCCAACCACCCGGCGGTCTTTTCGAATTCGTAATCTTCATACGCAATCACGATCGCGGTCACGGCACGCCCCTGCCGACGAAGGTTGCCCAGTGCACAGGCCGCCGTAGGCGACACCGTCGGCAGGATGGCCAGAATCGTCGCATCACGAGGCATTCGGCTGGCCGTTTCACCGATCAACGCGGCCAGATCGAGCCCGTCGGTCAATTCAACCCGAGCCAAGGATTCGAGTATCCGCGTGAGTTGCTCCGGTCCGCGGCAGGTAGGCACCACTTGTGGTCGCAAGCGATCCGAATGATCTAGCATTTCGACCGATCGCTGGGCCGCCTTTCGTGTTCGCGGATCGGGATCCCAGCCCTCGCGGCGGATACGATCGACCGCGTCTCGTCCATTGGTCACCAATCCAACCTGTTGATCCATCTGATACAATGCGTTGGCCAGCGAGGCTGTGGCTGTGACGGCCAACTCCGAACGGTACGGCTCGTGCCGCGGGTCGTAGGCTCCCTCGTTGAATTCCAACAAAATAGTAGCTCCTGCGACCGACGATGCTTCGTAGACCTTGCTGTGCAACTCACCGGTCCGCGCGGTCGCCCGCCAGTGAACACGATTGAGCGGATCGCCCGCCTGGTAAGTCCGCACGCCGGCAATTCGCGTCGGATCTTCATACAATCGGTGCGTCATGCGGACTTCGCCGATCGGGCGGCGCGAGGCAAGGTCGTACCCTTCCAACGCGAGCACCTCCGGATAGACCAGCACGAAGTGCGGCCGCGCTGCCATATGCCATCGTCGATGTAACCCAAATAGATCGCCCGTTTCGAGCACCAACGGGCCGATCTGATAGTACCCCCGTTGGCGAAACTCCACCTGGTAAGGGAAAGTTCTCGTTTTGCCACCCGGCAGCATGGCCAGATGGAGACGCTTGCCATGCATTTGTATTTTTGCAGGTCGGGCAATTATCGCGTCGCGCGGAAGCAAGTCCTCCATCAGCACCCAGGCCACCGGCAACTTACCCGCGTTGGTGACCGAAACCAGCACGGCTACCTTCTCGCCCACATTCACCGCGACGCGATTACATTCGCGCGCGCCTTCCAGATTTTCAGCCCACTGCCGGGCCATCACACGGCTGAGGAGCATTACGGCCAGCAACGCGTACATCGCATAGGCCAGCAGTCCCAGTTGAAAAACCATGGCGACAAGCAGCAGTGCGGCGGTAATTAGAAACCATCTCATCCTCAATCCCCAAGCGTCGGCACGGGCACCGTCTCCAAAACCTCGCTCACCACATCGGCCGCCGTCACTTTGCGGAGCCGGCTCTCGGGTCGAAGAATCATGCGGTGCGTCAGCACCGATTCGGCCACCAGTTTAACGTCGTCGGGTTGAACGAAACGCCGCCCCTGGATGGCCGCCATTGCCTGCGATGCGCGAAACAGGGCGATGGATGCCCGTGGACTACCGCCCAATCTCAAATCCTCATGCTTGCGAGTGACGTGGACCATCTCGGTTAGATAGCTTCGCACCTTCTCGGCAACGTGGATGTCGCGAACGGCCTTTTGGCACGCAACAATCTGATCGGCCGTTACGACCGCTTTCAGTTTGTTCAAGGGATGCTCTTGCTGCAGCATGCCCAACATCCGCAACTCCTCCTCCATGCTCGGATATCCGATGCTGAAACGCAACAGGAAGCGGTCGAGTTGAGCTTCGGGCAGGGGGAAGGTGCCTTCGTGGTCGATCGGATTTTGAGTCGCGACGACCAGAAACGGCGGGCTCAAGTCGTGCGTCACACCATCGACAGTCACCCGGCCCTCGGCCATCGCTTCGAGCAAAGCAGCCTGCGTGCGGGGTGTCGTGCGATTGATCTCATCGGCCAACACGATTTGTGCAAAGATGGGCCCGGGACGGAACTCGAACTCGGAAGTCTTCTGGTTGAAGATCGACGCGCCGGTCACGTCGCTGGGCAGGAGGTCGGGCGTACATTGCACTCGCCGAAACCTGCAGCCAACGCTGGCGGCCAACGCCCGCGCCAACACGGTCTTGGCCACGCCGGGCACGTCCTCGAGCAGAATATGCCCCTCGCTGAACCAGGCAACCAGTGAGAGAATCACCTGCCGCCGTTTACCGACAATCACCTGCTCCACATTGGCGATAATCCGCTTCGCCGTCGCCATCACGTCACTCATAGCATACGCCTCGCTGTTCCGGTGCGAACTACACACGGCACACAATGTGCCATCAACCAGCATAACAGGGCCGTGTAAATTTCACCAGTCTTTTATTATTGCCTGTTTTGCAGCATTTAGGGGGTGATTTCGAGTGTCGCACTAGCCCGGATTACTCATGAACCATGGATTGTGCATTTCATACTAAGCGCGAAACGCAAGCGAGGAGAGATAGGGAACGGGGCACGCTCAAATCTCTGTCGAACTAACTCTGCCTTTCCGTGGAGTTTCTTGCTCGCACGATCCACATTAGCCCAGCTAGTGCCAGCACAATCATCCAAAACTGGTAAAAGGCAGGCACTTGTATCCATGAGCGAATTGGCTCGTTGTGCTGCATGACGTCAACTAGGCCACTAGCATTGACCCGAGCCAAGTAACGGTTGTCCGGCGAGAACCGGCAGATACTGCCGTGGCCATCGAACATACCTGAATACTCACACGATTCGGTACCGTCGAACTTAGCTATTCGCACTCCTTTTTCCCCAGCCTCAACATAATACGACCAATCAGGAGAAAACGTCACGATCGCGGTTGTCGGCAGCTCGCAGATCATCTTTCCAGATGAGGCGTCCCAGATTTGAGTCCGACGTCCCCATGGACCTACCCCTTTCGCCATGGTTGCAACTCTATCGCTATTTGGAGAAAAGCATGCATACAAAACATCTCTGACCGGAAGTTTGGCGACGACACTTTTGGCTTGAACATCCCATACCAGAACACTGCCCTCGTTACGACCAATGGCGACCAAGTACCTGCCGTCAGGTGACCATTGCGCTCCCTTTGTTGGCGACTCTGGTTTAGTCAGCAATGGCACGGCCGTTTCTTTCTGAAGGTCGACCTTAAGCAGTTTGCCGTCCGCATTAGCACATATCATCTCGTGCGTAACTG
The DNA here is from genome assembly GCA_016934075.1 of Pirellulales bacterium. GTDB lineage: Bacteria > Planctomycetota > Planctomycetia > Pirellulales > Thermoguttaceae > JAFGTN01. The sequence continues at coordinate 3,574 of JAFGTN010000222.1, read as the reverse complement.
GATGCCATGACAAGAACGTGCGCATCCAGGGATCTCGATTCCGACTTATCTTGACCCGACCGACGTGTGCTAAGTCGGACAAATCCCAGATGAGTATTCCGTCAGGATATTCTGCAACAATCTTCCTATTGTCTGGAGAGAAAAATGGAACGCATCTTTCTGTCCCTGCATCAGCAGGCAGTTTCAGATGTCCTACTACTCGGCCATCCTCAGCACTCCAAATACAGGCATCTCGATTGTCGTCTTTGCTCTCGGAAAAGTAACTTACGATCTTTCCGTCCGACGAAAAATCCGCTACTCCTAGATTGCCGCACTGCTGCAACCTTGAAATCTCTTTGCCGCTTATCCAATCGAGAACCTTACCGTGCTCTCCATGTGAGATTGCGATTTTTCCACCGTCTTGCGAGAATTCCATGCAATGCGCTCCGTACGAAACGAAGCCACTAATCGCGTGGATAACCGGCCACGAGTGCATGACACGGTTGTATAATGCCACCCCGTACCACAGAAGCGCAGCAATGCAGACCACCATCGCGAACTTTTGCCACCTTATTCCGCTATTGCTTACTTGAGCACTGAATATATTGCCGCTGTCGGACTGTGGGGAGTCATTGCTATTCATCAGGGGACCTTTATCTTGACACTCTTCTCGGTTATTCACCACACCGATTTCGGCAGCGTAACGCGTAACACACAGGCAGTCAACCACTTGCGGCGTGGTTTCACCAAGATGGTCAGCAGACTAACGATACACCAGGATTTCCGGGATTATCTCGATGTGGACAAAACTGGAAACGAGTAATTCCTGAGGCCGACGAGAGGCTACGGTTGGTGCTGGACGATTTCCGACACGTGGAAAAGGACTTGGCGGGCATCAGTATCATCAATTGTTCCTTTAATGCCGCCTATTCAGAAATGACGGGTATCCAGGATGATCGACTGTCTTGTGGGAGATTCTCCGGCATTCACAGGCGAGCAATGCGATCGGCGGCGTTTCACCATCGCTGACATCAACAGACTTTCGCAAAACAGTGGTTTGATGGCACAGCAGCCAACGTCGCAAGCTACCGCGTAATAGGATGCTCACTGCCAATCAGCGGCTACACTCACAGAGACCGATGCCCCCAAGAACCTTCTCAACTGCAAACTGGTGGTGATACCATACTACTCACTCTGCGATCGCGGACGCTTCATCTTAAAGCCTCAACCATTCACTTAAGGCAGAGATATGACAAACGGCTCGTGTTGCAGAGCCAGATTGAGATATTCAGCCGAACGTGGTTCAAAGGCGATCAAGCCGAATTCCGGGGTATCGTACCCGCTGAAGTAATCCTTACAGATGGGATTGGCTTGCCAGAACTCCTTTTTGAGTTCCAGTGATTCGTCGATCCTGGATTCACCATCCATGGTGACGACCTCCTTGTATTCCGGGCCGGCAAAGACGATCTCACTGTGAGGATTGGCCTTGATCTGCTGTATCTTGCGAGATTCACTGTATGTGGCCATGTAGATAACGCCCTCTTTGATCATCAGCGCGCCCATGTATCGTGCGTGGGGATGATTGTGGGTGTCCACTGTCGCATACACGAACACCTTATTTCCTTTCTCTACGGCATCCCAGACGGCTTTTCTAATTTCTTGGTCAGTCATAATTACCTCCTTTTGTTAAATTGTCCGTTACTTCGTTTGGATAATAGGTTTGCTGTTGCTATGCCTTTTCATGTTCTGTCAGCTATCACCACGGAGTTCATCGCTTCGTGCTTTACGACGAGTTGCGGATTTCCGAACCCGGCCGCTTCAAGGTCTTCGGCATATTCTGCAAAAGTGAAAGTGCCGCCGGTTTCGGTGTTGACCAGCATGTTGATGGCAAACAGCGCTCCATCGCAGGGATGCGTGCGGTCGTCGTCCATGACGACATCGCGGATGGCAATACGGCTGCCGGGCGTCAGGGCTTTATAGACTTTACCAAACAGTCGGCGGTTATGCTCGCGTGAGTGCTGATGGCAAATCGCACTTACCCAGGCATAATCGGCTCCCTGTGGGAGATCGTCTGTATAGAAATCGCCTGCCGTCAAGGTAACGCGTGAAGCAAGAGGTGATACGGCCAGCCGCTCCCGCGCTTGTTCGATGGCTTCGGGCAAGTCGAAAATGGTGGCGGTAGCCGTCGGCACAGCGCGTAAAAATGCCATCGTCCACGTGCCGGAGGCGCCTCCGACATCCAGTAGGTGGCGGAACTTCGGTGGCCCAAGCTGAGCGACCAGGCCATCGGCCAAGGGACCCGAAACGCTATGCATGGCGGCGATGAACGCCGCTTGATCGGCCTCGGCCCCGCGTATGCTAGGCTGCTGCGGCAGCGGCGCACCCTGCTTCACGATGGGAGCCAACTGCGCCCAGTTTCGCATAATGTTGGTGGCGTGATGCAGCATCGGCAAAATTGTGTCGCGGCCGTCAGCGGTGAGCCAGTCAAGCAATTCCTTCGGAACGCTGTATTGACAGTCACGTTTCTCAAGCAAATCTATTGCAACAACGGCGTCCAGCAGCATCGTTAAGGCACGTAAGTCCAAGCCTAGACTGTCGGCTAACTCTTCAGCAGTATGCGACTTCTCGGCCAGAATGCTCCAAATATCAAGTTCGCCCGCTGCACCGATGACGCAAGCCGAACGAAAGCCGTTCATGGTGTCCAGAATCTGCTGACGATTGGGAAGTGTCTCGGACATTGGCTGCTTTCCTGATTTGTTTGGGGGTACCCAAGTATAGCCACACAATAGACATCTATATCATACGCAACGCCCTTGATACTACCGCGGACACCAATATCTTACAAGAACTCGCAACAAATCCGCTCAGTTCCAGCCAATCGGATCACCTCACCGGGCACTTGGATCGGTTTGATATCATTGTAAGGCTGTGGAACAGTGGTATTAGCTCTGTGCGCGTGATGTCAAAATAGGTTCTTTGGTCAACCGCCCAATAGAAATTGCCCCTCTAGTTAGCGGCCTGCCGTTCTGAAATCCTTCTCGACAGTGTTTGATGGAACCGGATAAGTTGTTCTGAAAAACGGGTTGTTTGATGAGACAACCTTGGCAAATGGGGGAAGATCAGCAGAGCCCACCTGGTTAGGCGGAGAGGGAACTTGCGCCCCTTCGAGTATCGGTCCATTTACCGAGCGCTGAGAGTGAGTGCTGACTCGGGACATTGCTTGACGCAAGCTCCGCAACTGAAGCAGGCGTCACGATCGCGAAAGGTTGTCTTGTAGTCGTGGTCAAGCTCACCAAAAACCCCGAGAGGGCAGATATCGCGGCAAATCCCACAGCCCTTGCACCGCTCGCGCTGGAGTGTAATCGTACCGAGGGTCCTCTCGCTGAAAATCGCGCCTAGACGCTTGCAGCGGATGTGGATAAGCAACTGCTCCGGATCGGACTTCCGTGGTGTGGTGATTCCAGCCAGGTCGAAGCCGCAGACCAAGAAGATGGCGATCGATGCCGTGAGCCAGCCCAAGTGCCGCAGAGGATCGCCCAGTGTAATCCAATCGAGTGCAGCCCAGCCTGCGACAAACACGATCGCCGTCAAGGTC
>JAFGTN010000221.1 GCA_016934075.1 Pirellulales bacterium | reverse complement strand
GCATCACCGTTGCTTTTATCTCTGTTCTAGTTCGTGTGCACCACTTTTACCCATGAGCCTAATTGTTTCCAAGATTCCACCCGCAGTACACAGGGCCCTTGCGGGAGTTTCTTGAGGGTACAGTGTCACAGCGCCAGATACCTCACGCCTGGGCATACTGACCCGGCCCACCTCACTTTGGACTTGCCACCTAACACACTCCTTGTGACGTTCTTGAGACTCTACTTCAGTACACTGGATTACAGAGCTTTGAAACTCACTTGAGGTAGCCTGGCATAAACCACATGGACTGATTTGGCCTGACAAAACTGACATGGCAGATCAGTATCTCCGTTCTCCACCAATCCTCGACAGCGATATTTTTATCAGTCCGTGGATGCTACGGCACGTCCGAGCGTCGCATGGACAAAAGAAGATTCTGGAGGACATCCTGATGTCTGGCATTATTCTGACATTCCCTATCGTGGCCGGCAAAGTAGAAGCCTGGCGACGATTTTGCCAGGAGTTATCCGGTTCTCGACGGCAGACATACGAGGCATCCCGCCAGCGGCTAGGCATCACGCGTGAGCGATTGGCGCTGGTGGAAACCGCTTTCGGGGCGGCGGCAGTGACCACCCTTGAGTCACCTGATGTAGATCGGGCGCTGGGCCAGATCATCGCTTCCAAACTTCCATTTGACCGCTGGTACCGGGACCAGGTGCAGGAGCTACACGGCATCAACCTGGCCGGTTATGAGCAATATCAGCAACAAACACCACTCGCAACCAATCAAGAGCTGATCTTTGAGTGGACATTGCATTCCAGTGCCGCTGAGTAAGCCGCAACGACAAGGAGAACCCAATGAGAACAATCCATGCACCACTCTTTACACTACGACCCTACGAACGAGGCATCCAGGAAACCCTGGGTAAGTACAGTCGCTTTGTGCTGCCCGGGCTGGGATGGCAAGTCCCGGGCGTTCACGTCGTTCGCGTGCGCGATGTTCGCGAACATACGATGGACATTGAACCGCAACCGGTTATCACCAAAGACAATGTCGAAATTACTGTAGATGGTGTGATGTGGGTGCGTCCTAGCGGCGATGAAGAAAGCATCAAGCGTACTTTTTATAGTATCGACAATTGGAAGCGCGCAGTCATCCAGTTGGCAATGACGAATCTGCGCCAGGAGTTTGGCGAATTGTCACTGGATGAGAGCCTCGTAGCCCGTGAGAAAATCGCCAACAATCTGCAACGGATACTGAATACCTTTGCGGTCGAATGGGGGCTGACCGTCAGCAAGGTCGAGATTCGCCTGATCGATCCGCCCGACGATATCAAAAAAGCCATGCATAAGCAGAAGACAGCCGAGCAAGAGCGGCGTTCCATGAAGTTGCTGGCGACGGGTGAGTTCGAGGCTGCCCAACAACAGAAACTGGCGATCATCCAGCGTGCTGAGGGTGAGCGTGAAGCCGTGATTCAAGTAGCCCAGGGCAAGGCGGAAGCTATTCGCCTGGTGAACGAGGCGGCGGAGAAATACTTCGTCGGCAACGCCCAGGCCCTCAAGCAACTGGAGATGGTCGAGAACTCCTTGCGGGACAACACGAAGGTCGTCATCACCGAGCATGGCATCAGCCCGACCTTGCTGTTAGGAAACCTGCCAATCAGCGCGCCGGGCGAGAAGCAAAACGGGCGCGAAGTAAGCCGCCAGACCTGACTATTCGCACATCACAACCGGAGAATACCATGTATATCGAAATCAATACCGACCATAACATCGAAGGTCATCAAGCGCTGAACGCTCAGGTCAGTGCTGTAGTGGAAAGTGCGCTAAGCCGATTCAGCGATCACATCACACGGGTGGAGATCCACTTGAGTGATGTGAACAGCAACAAGAAGGGCGGCGATGACGACATACGCTGCATGATAGAAGTCCGTATCAAAAGCTTTTCACCCCTCGCGGTCACGCATCAGGCAGCCACCTTGGAACAAGTCGTTGATGGTGCTGTAGATAAGTTGACGAGCTTGATCGAGACCACCCTCGGGCGGCAGCAACATCAAAAGATGAGCAGGACTGACCCGCTCCCACCTGAAAATGCAATCTCAGAACCGTCACTAGACCAAGAAGGCCTGGTGACTTAACGGATGACGACCTCATGCAGATCGAGGCGTAGATCGCCAAGTTGAAAGCGTAATCGACGAGATATTTCTATTTCGTGCGACTGCCTCAACGACATTCAACGAAACAAGATTAATTTCGAATGCGATGAACTACGAGAGGAAATACGAATCATGGAACCGATGGGATTGCTCGCTTGGATAGTGGTCGGGTTGATTGCAGGCTGGCTGGCAAGCCGGGTAGTAACGAGCCGGTTTGGAATCATTGGCGACACCCTGGTGGGCATGGCGGGTGCGTTGATCGGTGGCTTTTTGTTTGCGCAGTTCGGTTCAACGGGCACGACGGGCTTCAGCTTCTGGAGTATCTTTGTCGCCTTCGTCGGGGCAGTGGTGTTATTGGTCGTGATTCGCTTGTTTAGCAGAGGTGGGGCGATCAGGGTCTAAAAGGTAGGCGTGCTCGTTCGGGATACGGGCCCTTCGTCGTACGTATCCCCGCGGAATAGCGTTCTGTTGGATGAAAGAAGAGGCAAATATGAACAATGACCGTGTTTATTACAGTCACGCCGCAGAAACCCATGCCAGGCGTGTCATGGCCGCCTTTACGATGTTTGCTCTAACCCTGGGGGTGGGAATCGGAGCCATGGTGGCCTTGCTCTTTGCCCCCTCTTCCGGCAAGCAGGCCCGGCACGACCTCGCCCAGAGCATAGGGGACGATTGGGAGAATGGCCGCAATGCGGTTGACCCGATGATAAGACGGCTCGAAGACAAGGTCGCTGAGCTGGTCAAAAAGGTTGAAGAGCGCGTCACTCAACTGGCGTAAAAACACAAGCAAAAGGTTCGCATTAGTGAGGAGCTAAAACTGTCATGGCTGGGAACGAACTACGCAATCAGGAACTGAGCCGGCACGAAGAACAAGTCGACCGGAATATCGAACACAATCAGGCTGTGAATTTGGGCGAAAAGAGACGGGGCGTCGCAGCGGCAAATCAGAATTCTACCATTGCGCGCATCGTCAATATCGTCTACTTCCTGTTCGGCGCATTGGAACTGCTGCTCGCGGTTCGAGTGATTTTGTATCTGATCGGGGTGAATGCCGAAAACGGTTTCGCCAGTTTCATCTACGGGCTGTCGGCGCCCTTCGTGGCGTTGTTCGCGAGTCTCCTGCAAAACCCGACGTTGGGTGGGACGTCAGTGCTGGAAATCACCACGCTGATCGCTATGCTGGTCTATGCCATATTGGCATGGCTGGTGGGCCGGGTAATCTGGTTGACGCTGAGTCGTTCGCGCTAAGTACGAGATGGTTCTGCAACATAAAATTCAGAGAGTTGATGCAAAGGAAAAGCAATGGATCACACCATGAACTGGGAACAGCTTGCTGGCAAGTGGAAGCAGATCACGGGCGAGGCCAAGAAAAAATGGGGCGAGTTAACGGATGACGACCTCATGCAGATCAATGGTGATCGCGAAATCCTGGCGGGCAAAATCCAGGAGAAGTATGGCATTGCCAAAGAAGACGCTCACCAGCAGATCGAGGAGTGGGTCGCTAAGTTGAAAACGTAACCGACGAGGCGTTTCTATTTCGTGCGGTTGTCTCAACGACAATTACCGAACCCGGGTTCGATTTTGAGCGTGGCAAATAACGAGAGGAAAGACAGATTATGGAACCGCTGGGATTGCTCGCTTGGTTGATTATCGGGGCACTTGCAGGGTGGCTTGCCAGCAAGGTAATGACTGGTCACCAGCAAGGGCTGCTCATGGACATCGTGGTGGGCATCGCTGGCGCGTTCGTCGGTGGGCTTCTGTTCAGCCAGTTCGGCGCACCGGGTACGACAGGCTTCAATATCTGGAGCCTCTTCGTCGCTTTTACCGGAGCAGTGATACTGTTGGCCGTG
>JAFGTN010000220.1 GCA_016934075.1 Pirellulales bacterium | reverse complement strand
TGGTGTCCGTCGACGATCAGACCGGCCGTAAGACGGTCGTCGGCCAACTGGGGCCAGATGTAATTCACGTGGCGGGGTATGAGCGGATGGCAGCCGTTGCCCAGGTGAGTGCACATTAGCGCCCCGGCGTCGGCCGCCGAGTGAATCTGTTCGGCAGTGGCTGCCGTATGTCCTATCGAAACCGCCACGCCACTTTTGGCGACGCGGTGGATAAACTCATCAGAGCCTTCATATTCGGGTGATATAGTGAGAATGCGGATCATGCCGTCGGCTGCGTCTTGCAGTCGCTGGAACTCGTTCCAGTCGGGCGCGCGGATGAACTCGGGTGGATGCGCTCCCCGCGGCCCGTCGTGTGGCGAGATAAACGGCCCTTCCACATGAATACCGGGGAATTGACGGGCAACAATCGCCGAATCGCGGCAAGCGGCCGCGATTGTCCCTACGGCGTGGGCCATTATCTCCGGAGAATTCGACGTCACCGTCGGGTAGGTGCGTGTTACACAAAAGGCATCCATCTGGGCGCCAATCTTCGCGACACCCTCGGGCGAGAGTTTATCGGAGCTGAATTCCTGGCCGGCATAGCCGTTCATCTGCGTGTCGACCAGTCCCGGTCCCACCCATGGCCATCCGTGAGTCTCTTCTTCGGACCGCTCGACCGACTCTACGGCTTTGATATGGCCGTTGGAGATTTTTATTCGTACCGGTTCAGACGTATCGAATCTTTTTGCATATAGTTCCATGGGGTGATTATACAAGAAGTGGTTGCCCTCAGACAGGGGCGGACAGCCACTCCGGCAGTCAAGAAATTACTGCCAAGAAATGCCACAAGGGCGGATTTAATCCGCCCTTGCAGTAGTGTAATCAACTTTTTTCCGCGGATTGCTACCGCACGCCCGTCATAACAGCCGACCAACCGGTTCCATTCCAGCGATCGGGGTGCAGTACATCGTCGCCCACCCATTTGGCGCCATATTCGCCGTTCCACGGGTCGGGGCCGACCGTCGGTCGTGCGTTGGAGATGCCGAACCAGCGCATCGAAGCCAAGCGATGTCGACGCTGTTTGGCGCGGAATTCGGCGTTTCGACGTACTGCCATCTTGGGACTGAGGTACTCGCGAAGCTGCTGCTCGTAAAACCACATCTCGGGTGTAACAGGCACCGAACCCGTCGGTAACGTGCTCAAAAGCGGCGATTCAGCCTCAATGAGGTTCGTATGTGGCTTGGCGCTTTTGTCTTGGCCGAGCGCCGACAGTGCCGAGGCCACGAAAATGATAAATAAAACGATACCTAAGGTTCGCATACTGTGATTCTCCTTCTGAAAGTCCTTTTCAGGCAAATTAACTTTACTTACCGGGTGAGTAAAGCAGTCACTCGACTATGACGGCCGGGCATCTATATTGCAGATCGGTTTCAAGACCCTCGACAGATTAGAGCGATTTTGCCGAATGTACAGCCCTTCCGGCGATAATAGGTAAGCTAAGGGGTGTGCGTGATGGAAATGCCGAATCATGAATAATCTCGGGCTTCAGAGTGTTTTTTTGCCTGACCCTATTGAACAATCCCGGGAAAGAAATTAAAATTTCGATAGTGAGACTGATTCTCAGTAACCATTCAACATATCCTCAGAGCTTGCCATTCAACCCGCCGTTTCATAAATGGTCGATTTCGTTCCACTCAATCAACTAGTTTCCGGCCAACCTGCCGAAATCAGCGACGTGAAAGGTGAACCGGGGCACGTCCATCGCTTGCACGAGTTTGGGCTGCGTTGCGGAACGCGCATCCAGATGTTCCGTCCCGGCAACCCCTGTATCATTCGCATGGCCGGTAGTAAAGTCTGCGTTCGCATGAATAATTCTCTTCAGGTTCTGGTCAAGCCGATTTCGGTCGGAAATTAGTCGTGGCAATCTCAAGCGTTGCTAGCACGGTGGCATTGATCGGCAATCCCAACACGGGCAAGTCGACGCTCTTCGGCGAATTGGTAGGTTCTCCGCAACGTGTGGGTAACTATCCGGGTGTTACGGTCGAAAAGAAGATCGGCCGAACCATCCACGACGGTCACAGCTACAATGTGATCGACCTGCCCGGCTTGTACAGCCTCTCGCCGCACAGCCGCGACGAGATGGTAGCGGTCGATTTGCTGCTGGGCCGTTACGATAACACACCAGCGGTCGACATGGTGGTTTGTGTGCTGGATGCGTGCAATCTGGATCGCAACCTTTATCTACTGAGCCAGATTCTGGAACTCGGATTGCCCACGATTGTGGCACTTAACAAACTGGACGTGGCCGAGGGGCTCGGTTTGAGGCTGGATGTCGAGGAGCTGGCTCGTCGTGTGGGTGTGCCGGTGGTTTGCACTCAGGCGAATCGTGGACGGGGAACCGAGCAGCTCAAGGCCGTTTTAGGACAGTCGCTTGGCCGGCAGGCAGCGCCGCCGCGAGGTCTTTTCCCGAAAGCTTTCGAAGAGGAAGTTGCGCTTCTGGAAGAATATTTCACCGAGCAGAAGAAAACCGTTAGTCTGACGAGTCGTTCTCCTCATTGGCTTGTCGAACGGCTTTTGTTGGATACAAGCGGTTATCTCAAGGATGCCCTTTTCCCAAAGAGCGAAAATCCCGGCTTGGATGATCTACTTGCGGCGGCTCGCGATCGTCTCGCGGAGGCCAAATGCCGTGTGCCCAAGATAGAAACAACTTCGCGATACGCATGGTCGCACACGGTGCTCGAAGATGTATTGCATCGTCCCGACCGCTATCGAACAACGATGAGCGACCGTATCGATCATGTCCTCACACATCGAGTCTGGGGTACGGGCATTTTCGCTGTATTGATGTTAACTGTATTCCAGTCGGTATTCAACGGTGCCCGGCCTATAATGGCCATGGTCGAATATGGATCGGGAGCCGTGGGACAATTCATCGAGTCGCACATGGCCGAAGGCGCCATGCGCAGCCTGCTGGTCGATGGCGTGGTGGGTGGCGTGGGCGCTGTCGTCGGTTTTTTGCCGCAGATTTTGATTCTCTTCATGTTCATTGCCATCTTGGAAGATTGCGGATACATGTCGCGAGCGGCTTTCTTGATGGACCGCTTGATGAGTAGCGTGGGGCTCAGTGGCCGCTCGTTTATTCCCATGCTATCGTCTTTCGCTTGTGCCGTGCCGGGCATTATGGCAACGCGGGTAATTTCAAATGATCGCGACCGCTTGACGACTATTCTGGTCGCGCCCCTGATGACCTGCTCTGCCCGACTGCCGATCTATACGCTCCTGATTGCCGCTTTCATCCCGGCCGTTGGCGAGCATTCGTTCCTGGGTGGCTGGCTCAACTTGCAAGGCCTCACGCTGGCCGGGCTGTATCTGTTGGGTATCATCACGGCCGTGATGGCCGCATTGGTGTTCAAAAAGACGATTCTGCGCGGCGAGCCGTCTCCTTTCCTGTTGGAATTGCCCGACTATAAGTGGCCGTCGCCGTCGACGGTTTTGTACCGCGTCTTGGAGCGCTGCTGGGAGTTCGTCTGTTGCGCCGGCACAATCGTATTGCTGGTTTCGATCCTGATCTGGGCGGCGGCCTATTACCCGCACGACCGCGAGACCGTGGAAGGCCCGTATTTGCCGCGCATGCAAGCGATCGAAAATGAACTGGCCCAGCCTTCCCTCGATCAATCACAACTCGAGCGGCTCGAACAAGAACAAGCCGCCTTGGAACGTAAGATCCAGGCCGCCTATCAACATCAAAGTATCCTGGGCCGGCTGGGAAGGATGATCGAACCGGTTGTTGAGCCGTTGGGCTGGGATTGGCGCATCGGTTGCGCGGTGATCGCTTCGTTTTCTGCCCGCGAGGTCGTTGTAGCCACGTTGGGTGTAATCTACAACCTCGGTGGCGATCTGGATCCCGGATCCGATAAGGGCCGGTCGCAGCTTACCGAGAAACTTCGCCAGGCCAAATGGGACGGTACCCAGCAGCCGGTGTTCAATATTCCGGTGGCCCTGTCGATCATGGTCTTCTACGCGCTGTGCGCGCAGTGCGTGGCCACGCTGGCGGTGATTAAAGCCGAAACGGGCTCCTGGCGTTGGCCTGTTTTTTCGTTTTGCTACATGACCACTCTGGCTTATATAGGGGCCTTTGTAACTTATCATATAGGGATGATGATCGGTGGGTGAAATGAATCTAGACTGGCAAAACATCGTGGCACCACTGGTGGTCTCCCTGGCGGCACTGACGCTGCTGGTTCGCGCGGGCATCTTCAGCCGTAAGAAAAAAAGCCCACGAGAACTCGGCTGCTGGGCCTGCTTGAAATGCCGCAAACCGCCGGATTCTATGAGTGAATTATCCGGCCGTACCAAATGAAGAACCTAAAAACAAAAGCCCCGTCAGCATAGATGTGCTGACGGGGCTTTTGTGATTTTATTTTATGAACGGGTGGCTTATCGCTGCCGTCTACGGATGATCAGGCATAGCAGGCCTATGGTGGCCAGCACGAAGGTCGAAGGTTCAGGTACCACTACTTCGATGGTAATACACTGATTATTAATAACCTTTTTTTGTATCATGGCGGAGGTACCATCTTCGCTATGCGTGTCAAGGTTGTTATCGAAGGTGATGACAGCCACCTTCGCATACGGAGCATACGAAGCAACATCGACGGTAACACTTCCGGACCAGAGTGTCGTGCCGGGATTATCTTCAAGATTAAGGGGATTCGTCGGATTGATTGTGCCGGTAAATGGTATGGATACAAAAGTTGGTCCGTTAATGTCTTCGGTTACGGTAACATAACCGCTCATGCCCACTTCGGCCCTGGTTACCGAACTGCCGGTTCCGGTCAAAACGGCATCGCCTAACTCTGTAAACACAAACGAGTCGATGAAGTCACTGGGATTATTCTTTGCTTCAAGTGTAAACTGAAGCAGAGAATGTGTTTGGTCTGATACGCCATCTACCGATTGCGATGTGAAGTTCGAAGGGAAGAAGAGAAGTGAATCGCCACTGAGAGTAGGTGCTCCGAAAAGTACGTCCGGATCACCGGCTGATTGGGTCGTCTCTCGAACGTTCACGAACTTGACAGTGATTCCCGTATAGTCGTTATAATACACGGTTCCCGCAGTGGCCACTTGAGACATGGAGATAACAAAGACTAATGACAGCAATGTTAGTGGAACACGGTTTCGCATATTCATCTGTTTGAGTCCTTCATAAAAGTATCGGCGAAGTTACAGATTCAATAATATGTAAAATAACCTCACTCGTTCCGCACTGCCCGTCAAACGATAGTCCTGATCAGACGGAAAATCCTGCAAAATACACATAATCCATTAACCCCAAACCTAACATGAATATTATATAATGCAAGCAAATTCACCTAATTCCAGAAAAAAATCTTACATCTGCCAATGATGGTACTAGGCAGGTGTACCACAGAGGTATGGTTTTTGAGTTGTTTAAATTTATGGTTCTTCACAAGATTAGTGGACTAAAATGGTATTGTCGTGCTGATGTGCCCCCATTTTTTGGTCCAGGGATTATGAGAGTATGGGTTGGGTAAAAATGGTTAATTCTGATTCAGGGAGCCAGCCTTC
>JAFGTN010000219.1 GCA_016934075.1 Pirellulales bacterium | reverse complement strand
GGACCGGGAGCCTTTGTGGGGCCCGGCCCCGGCAGTATGGGTGTCTCGGTTTTCGGTTGGGCAGGTTTTGGCGCGACGGGTGCCGGCTCAGAGGGCAGCCTCAGTCTGGGCATGACCGGATTGGCGTTGGCGGGTATCGATCCAGGGACGGACTGGGGAGTCAATTCTTGACCGACATCGCCCGGGATGGGCGTTTCGCTTTGGGGAGTCGAAATAATCTCGGCTCCGTCCGTTACATCCCTGCTCTGCGACATGGTTTCGGGCATCATTTCTAGAGTGGGAGTTTCGTCGGGGTAGATCACTTGCGGTCCGCCTCCGATACACGGCTGAGTGAAGAAACGGTCGCCGCCGTATCCCCCGTGCAACCTCTGCACGTCGTTGCGGCACCAGTGCAGTCGCGAGGCCTCGATTTGCGCAATGCGACCGGCTTCGTCGGTGTTTTGCACAATACGCGGAGTCATGATGATCAGCAGTTCCTTGCGGTCATGGACCTGCGATTCATACTTGAAGAGGCAACCCAATACGGGAATCGAGGAAAGCCCGGGCACGCTTCTTTCGATCACTTGATCGTCTTCGACAATCAGGCCACCCAACACCACCGTCTGGCCGCTCATGGAATTGACGACCGTTTGGGCGCTGATCATCTCGATACGCGGTGATTTGATGACCTGTCCATCGGCTACAGAAACGGGAATACCTTCGTCGATGGGACCGACCTTGGAGTTTGTTGCCATAATCTCCATTACCACATAGCCCTCGGCGCTGACGCGCGGCGTAACCGTCAGGATCAGTCCCACTTCGCGGTATTCTACATTATTTGACTGCCCGTACGAGGTGAAAGACGAGTCGGCAATATATGGAACGTCTTCGCCTACGAGGATTTGCGCTTTTTCGTTGTCCATGGTCATAATCTGCGGCCGGCTAAGGACTTTCAGGCGGCGGCAAACGCTCAGGGCGCGAATCAGCGCGCTAACCGACTCACTCGAGGCATTCAGCACCAGGCCGCCATATTGCAGATCGGCATTGATCTGCCCCGTTCCAAGACTGGTCAGGCCCCGCCCGCCGACGTTGTTATCTTGGGTATTTGAAAACAGCGAGCCGGGAACCGCCAGCCCGCCCGTGGCCAGTCGCCGGTCGAAAAGCAGCGAGTCCTGCAGACCCATTTCTATGCCGAACTCGTCGAAATTGTCCAGCGAGATCTCGGCAATAACCACCTGGATCATAATCATCGCCTGCTGGCGGTCGAGATCCTCGATCAGTTTGGCGATGTCGTCGAAATATCTTGGCGTTGCGCTGATAATAACGCAATTACTCGCCGGCTCCGGTACTACTATCACCTCGCGTTCGATTTGCTCGAAAGCGCTGAGAACGCCGGCCGTTGATGTTTCCACCTCGCGCTTTGACGTGAGATATTGGTTAACTGCAGTGGTGATGGCTTCGGCGCTGATGTTCTTGATGCGGTAAACAATTGTCTTTCGCTCGCGCGAATCGCTCTCGTCGAGACGCATGAGAACGGCTTCGACCACGGTCAAGGCGCCTGCTGATCCGGTTACGATGATACTGTTTGTGCGAATGTCGACGGCGAAATTCAGACCTACCAGGGAAGTCTCGTCGGCCACTATGCCCGTCTTCACGGCGATTTCGTCGCCGGCCACCGCCGCGCCGAAGATACTTTGCAGCATCGTCGTCATATTCGTGGCGTCGCCGTTGACAAGGGTGAAAACCTTCACCTGGGCCTCGACCGAGGGCGGATTGTCGAGTTCTTTAATCAAAGCTGCGATCAGCGGCATGCTATCCACCGAGGCGGTTACAATCAAACCGTTGGTACGCGGATCGGCCGTAACCTGGGCGTCGGTCAGTATTCCAGAGTTGAGAATTTTCTGGCCTTTGGCGTCGATGGTTACCAATTTCAACCGCGTCGACTTCTCTTCATAACCCTTGTTCCGACCCTGTAACATTCCCCCGGCCATGGCACCCGGGCCGCGGGTGGAACGCTGACCATACATCTGGCCCGTTATGGCGTCTTGTAAAATGGGCGCCAGCACTTCGGCGGAAGCGTTTTTAAGTTTGAATACCCGAACTTCGTTGAAGGCTTCGCTGTCTCCGCTGTCGATTCGTTCGATGATAGCGGCCACCTCGGCCATGTCGTTGGGGCTTGCCCGCACGATCAACGAATTGGAGCGGAAATCGGCCACCACATGAACGCGTGGAGCCATAGCCGTTTCGCTTGGGATCTCTTGTGCGAAAAACGACGTAATATTCTCCTGGGCTTCGGTGGCCGCAACGTTTTTGAGCCGGAACACTTTAAAGCGGGCAGTAGGAGAAAGCGGCTTGTCGAGTTGTTCCACCAGGCCCTTGAGTTTTTCCACGCTCTCGGGACGGCCGATGAGGAACAAAGCGTTCGGCGCCGCCAGAGGCGTGATACTCATTGTGCCTTCACGGGCAGAGAACACATCATTGTATAGTTGTTTCAGCAAGGTTCCCAGCATGGTCGCGTCGACATGCTTGAGTAAAATAATTTCAGTAGCGGGTGTTACGGTTTTGCTGTAATCCTCGATTTGGCGGATTAATTCGGATACCCGTTTGACGTCATCGGGATGACCGCGAATAATCAACGCGTCCATGCCTTCGAGAGCTTGCACTTGAACGGGTGCCTTTAAGCGAGTGCTTTCCGAATCCGGTGCGGGAGGCTTTTGCTCGCCGTTCTTCGGCTTCTTACCATTGGTTTTGGGAACATCGGCTTTCGGTTTTTTCGCCTTGGCATCTCCATTGGTGCCGGCCTGGAATGCCACGGCCATGGGTTCGGGATTCTCGTCACCCGTGCCTTTATAGGAGCCTTTCGCTCGCGATTTGCGGTCCATTCGCACGGCTTCAATCAGACGTTTGATTTCCTCGCCTCGGGATCGAGGAGTACTTACGCAGCGAATGCCCACCCCTTCGGCGCCGGCTGGTTTATCCAACGCGTGTACAAGCTGCATCGCGCCGCGCAACGCACTCTCGCGACCTTCGACTAGCACTTTGTTGGCATCCGAGTCGATGCTCAGCCGAGAACCGCGGCTACCGCCGAAGGACAAAAGATATTCCGGTTTTCCATCCGGGCGCCGTCGCGAGGCTATACGACCGCCCATGGCTTCCAGCAGGTTCGACTCGAATTGTCTGCCGGCCGAATTCCAAAGAGTGATACTGTGGCGTACATTCGGTTCGGGCGTATCGGAGGTCTCTTTCGTCGCCCCGGTCGGCTCGCGCACAGGAAGCTTGTCCGGGCTGTTGTCTTTCTTGGCCGTTTCCCTCCTGGCCATGGTTTCGACGGGCAGGGGTGCGGACTGGCGTATGGCTTGAGATTCTGACGAACCATTGTCGCGATGTCCGGCCCCACTTAGCAAGGCGATAATGCCCACGAAAGCGACCAGTACAATTCCGGCGACAATCCAAGTGGGAGTCTTTATTATTCTGTTGAAATACTGCATAATAATAGATGCTGGGACGCATACCTCATGAGCGAAGTGCCATATTCTGTTCCGCTACCCACGTACCGCTAGTGCTTTCGTGATAATCGTTACAATCGGAAAAGTTTCTCTATTTCCTTTAGTCCATAAACACCAAATCAAAAGAATTGCCTTGCTCCAGACCATCTAAACTTCCGATATTAACATTGTTCTGGACTTTTGCAAAATTGCGAGTCAAGGGCACATGTAAAAGAAGCTTTGCGAAGCGAAGGTTTCTTTTACATTGTCTTGACTG
>JAFGTN010000218.1 GCA_016934075.1 Pirellulales bacterium | reverse complement strand
TTCGACTGCATCGACATCAACTTCGGCTGCCCGGTAAGAAAGGTGCTGGGTCGGCAACGTGGCGGGTATCTTTTGTCACAGCCCGAGTTGGCCCTGGAAATCGTCGCCCGGGTGCGCGAAGTCGTCCCGCTCGAAATCCCTGTAACCGTAAAAATGCGTCGCGGCATCGACAACGACCAAGAGAGCCGCGACCAGTTCTACCGGATCTTCGACGGTGCCTTCTCCCGAGGCGTGGCCGGCATAACAGTCCACGGTCGCACCGTCCGCCAGGCCTACCGAGGCCCCAGCAGTTGGGATTTCTTGCGCGAAGTAAAACAACACGCGGGCGAGCGCATCGTGCTCGGAAGCGGTGACCTCTTCACACCCCAGGCATGCGTCAAGATGCTCAAAAAGACGGGCGTAGACGGCCTTACCGTGGCCCGCGGCGCCATCGGCAATCCCTGGATATTCCAACAAGCCCGAGCCCTACTGGAAGGCAAACCGCTGCCGCCCCCGCCCACCGTGCACGAACAACGCGAGATCATATCCGAGCACTACCGCCTAAGCGAACAAACCTACGGCCCCTGGCGGTGCGGCCGTCAGATGCGCAAATTCGGCATAAAATACTCGCAGCTCCACCCCCGCGGGAAAGAAGTCCGCGCGGCCTTCATCGCCGTGAAGTGCCCGGAACAGTGGCAGGCCGTTTTTGATGAATACTACACGGATGATGGGCCAGGCCGCTACCCCGATACCATCGACGACAGCTACGTCGGGTCGGAGTGAGGTTTGGCGGTTTTCGTTCAGCCGTTTTTCTCTACTTTCGCATCGCCCCGTAGAGTTATATACGAAATCTGGCTACTTCATCGCGCAGAGAGTTGGATTGCGCGCCTAGTTCTTCACTGCTGGAAGCCATTTCCTCACTGCCCGCCGCGGCCTGTTCCGTTACTTCAGCGATTCCCTTAATGGCTTCGGATACCTGTTGGGCGTTGCTCGCCTGCTCGACCGTGGCCGTGGCGATTTCGGAGATCTTGACAGCGTTCGATTCCACACCGTCCACGATTGCCTTCAGTGCCTCGCCGGTCTCATCGCTGAGTTGGGCGCCTTCTTGTACACGGTTGCTGGATTCCTTGATCAGAGCCGTAATTTCTCCGGCCGCATGGTTCGAGCGCTCGGCCAATTTGCGGACTTCGTCGGCCACCACCGCGAATCCCATGCCATGCTCACCGGCTCGGGCCGCCTCGATCGCCGCGTTCAGCGCCAACAGGTTGGTCTGGCTGGCGATTTCTGAGATGACCTGAATAATCTCGGCAATCTGGTCGGAACTGGCATGAATCAATTTCATCGCTTCAATCGATTTTTGCACGGCCGTACCACCATGCTTTGCCAAAGTGTTCATTTTTTTGGCCACTTCATCAGCTTCCTGTGCGTTGCTTTTGACTCCGTCAATCGAGGCGGTCAATTCTTTGATCGAGGCGATGACTTCACTAACATTGGAACTCTGAGCCTGCGCGCCGGAAGCCAGCAACTGCGAGCTCTCCGCTATCACACGTGAACTCTCGTTGAATTGTGCAGCACTTTCGGACACTCTGCCGATGACATTTGAAAGATCCGTTAGCATCTGTTTGATACCCGCCGCCAATTCGTCAATCGGTTCGTTGCCTTCGACGCTGATCACTTTAGTCAGATCCCCAGCCGCCGCCGCATTAACGACTTCCAAGAGGTTATCGACCTTGTGTCGGAGAACTTCGGCCTTGCGGGTTTCCTCCTTGGCCAGCTCTTTATGTTTTGCGGCTTCCTCGTCCTTGCGTCTTTGCTCTGCCTCGGCCAGTTGTCGCTCCTTTTCAGCTTGCTCGTCCTTGCGTTGCTTCTCGGCTTCGGCCGCCAGTCGTTCTTGTTCGGCCTTTTCCTCTTGGGCTTTCTGCTCGCGATGGGCTGCGTCTTTGACATCCTGCATCGCCTGGGCCACGGCGTCGATGGCTACGTTCAATGCCCGACCCATTTGGCCGATTTCATCTTCGCGGTCGATTTCCACTTTCTTGCTGAAATCGCGATTGGAAAGTGCAACGACGCTTTCGACGCAGCGATTTATTGGTCGAGTTATCAACCTGGCGGTTATGACTCCTACAACCAACGCAAAAACGACGGCAAAGATGGCCAGCACCAATTGGGCCGTTTGCCATCTACCGATCAGCTTAGCAGTGGCGCGGCGAGTCTCTTCCTGGCTGGTTCGTACATGACCGGCTTCAGCAAGCATGGCACTGTCGAGATCGGCCATAAGCCGAACCACTTCCCTTGAGGTTTCGTTGAGTTCATGCTCAGCTCGGAGCAAGCGCTTTTTGGCATCGAGTATGTTCCCAAGCGTTTGCGGCAGTGCTTCACAGTTCTTGGTAACTGCCGCTTTAGCCGCATTGGCGGGCATTGAATCGAGCATTTTCTTTGTGTCGGCAATGATTCCCGAGAGATCGTTCTTCGAATGATCCACCACGGCGGTGTCCTTGGCTGAATACACCTTTTCCACAAGCGAGCGGAGCCGATAGCAAGAGACCCTAATATCGAGCGCCGCTTTTATCACCGAGAGTCCTTTTCCGGTGGCCTCCGTTAGCTGCTGGACTCTCTTCAAGTTATCCAGGCTGCGGGCTTTGGACTGCTCTTTCGTCTTTTCGGTTGTGTCGCCCAGCGCGATCGTAGATTCGAATTCCACCGCATCGGCAATCGCCAGGGCGATTTCGTTGATCTGTTTAAGTGTGTTTAAGAGTGTTGTAACGGCTACGTTCAATTCATCACGGGCTTTTGCTTTCAGTTCGGTCTTCTTTTCCAGCAAGCGTTTCTTCGCTTTGACCATGCCGGCAACCTCGCCAGACAACTTGTCGACTGCTTGCGAAAGCTTGGTGGCGTCTTCGCTTTTGGGCAGGTTGGCGATTTCCCGTTTTGTGTTACCAATCAAAGTCGCTAAGGTGTTGAGCGAGTATTCGACGGCGGCAGCATCTTCCGACAAGAGGCAATCTTTCACCGTCACGTTCAACTCGTGGCTGCGGCTGTTAATAATGATCGCCGCTTTGATGGTGGATATTGCCTTGTCCGTGCCGGTTGTGACCGTCGCAAGGTCCTTTGTAAGCACGGTCTGGGCATCAGAAACACCGTCCTTGATTTTCGACACGGCATCTTCGATGCATGCTACGGCATCATTTTTCGAATCGTCGGAGACGGTCGCCGCCCCGTTCGAAATTTCCTCCAGTAATGTGATGCCGCTTTGGTACATTTTTGCCAGTTCCGCGTTCGCATGACGCTCGTCCCGCTTCTGTGTCAGCAGACGTTCCATGACCGGTAACAATTTGTCATCTTGCTCAGCGCCTTGTGTATCGCCACGCGTGGCCTCGTCGCCAAGGTCGTGCAACTCCTGCCCGACCTTGTTCAAAGCCGCGTCGTTTTTTGCGTCATTTATGCAGGTCAGAAGACCTCGCAGAGCAACAAACTTGCGGCTCTGCGCCTCTTGCTCATCCAGCAACACCGATACTTGTTCGGAGCTTCCCCGCACATGGCCGTCAATATTAAGCAGAGACACGACACCCACGGCTCCGGCAAGCATGGTAACCGATGCACATGTCATGAATCCGAAAAGCAGTTGACCTCTAAGCCGGAGCTTAGATAGCAGGTTCAGCCGTGATAAAATCCGCATAATAATCTCTCTCCAACTACCCACAAAGTAACATTAGAACCGCACCCGGCCGCCGCCAGACAGTTCTGGCCGCGGCCGGCGCTGTTGAAAAAAGTTACTTGGCGCACTCGTCTGGAACGCGCGCGTTGCATGCCCAATTCCTAGAGCGGGTCGATCTCACCGTCTTTGATCACGGTCAGGTAGACCTGATCCATACCTTGATGATCGTCCTCGCCGTATTCCAAAGTGACTTGGCCAAGGTCATATTTGCCGGTGTCGTCAATTGCCTTGATGAGCTTTTCGCGGGTGGGCTCACCATCGACGTTTTTGAGGGCCATGCAAAACAACTTTCCGACCATGTAACCTTCCAAAGATACGAATCCGACCTTGGCTTTGGGGCGGTATTTTTTCATGGTTTCCTGGTACTCTTTGACCATGGATACTGAATCATCCCAGGGGAAAAGCACCACCTGCGAAATGATACAACCTTCGCCGGCCTCGCCGAGTTCCTTGCGCAACGCGTCCGTTCCCACGAAAGATATGTTGCAATAGATCGTATCTTTCATTCCGAGTTTCTTCGCCAATTTGATGAACTCAGCGCAAGGCTTGTAAGCGCCGACCATAACCACGGCATCGGGTTTCACCTTACGGATCTTCAGCAAAGCGCCTTTTACGGCCACCGTGTTACGCTCGTAGGTGCCGGTGGCAGCCAGTTTCATGGATCGTTTGTCGAGTGCTTTCTCCAGTCCCTGCAAACCCGCTTGTCCGTAACCGTCGTTTTGGTATAGACAGGCAATATTCTTCAGGCCTTGTTTGTCGACCAAATACTCGACGAGCTTTTCCATCTCTTGGAAATAGCTTCCTCGGACATTGATCACATAGCGACGGCAGGGATTTCTCAGGAATTCGGCTCCCGTGAACGGTCCGAAGAACGGGATCTTCGATTTCTCGGCAATAGGAACGACCGCTTTAGATGTCGGGGTACCCACCTCACCGATCAATAGGAACACTTTATCCTTTTCGATCAGATCGCGGGCGTTCTGTATGGCGCGGTCCGGTTCATAACCGTCATCCTTACTGATGAGCTGGATCTTACGTCCATTGATTCCACCTTCGGCGTTGGCTTTATCAAAACATGCTTCCAAGCCGGCACGCATCCCAGTACCGAGCGCTTCCGCCGGACCGGTCAGGGCACAAGATTGACCAACCACCACCTTGTCGGCCGTAACTCCATCTTCCGCAATTGCAACGGTTGCAACAACGAATACCGCAATAACCGCAATTAGCAACGACGGCAGGTAGGGTGAACTAAGGAACTTCATACTCTTCATCAAACCTCTCCTTTTTCGTTACGCCGAGATATGATGTGTATCCCGGCTAAAATGCATTAACACAGTCGTCTGAGAGAATCTCCTGCCTGATTCCACAACACCATTTCGTTCGACTGAATCAGTACCAGACGGACAATATTGTCACTTTCTGGTTTGTCTGATATTCGAATGTAGGTCGTATTATGCTCCTGATCCAGAAAAAAATACTTACGCCGAGGGATGTGGATTAGACCAAAACGGCAGCATTCATATGGCTACTTTATCTGTCTCCGAAGTTGGGGCCGCGTGACGTTTATGGCGGTTCTGCCACAAAGGAGAATTGCATGGGTTATCCGAGAGGGCAAACCGTACGCCGGCAACGTATTTGCCTTCCAATCGTGCTTCTACAAGAATGACTCAGCCGGCGTCGATGGCATAACCATCGCCCTTAGCAAAATCGGCTCTTCAGAAGAATCTGTGGGTAATTTGAAAGCTTAGTGGCATTTTTGAGACAGGTTTTTTAAGGAATGGGAGGACAAGAATAAT
>JAFGTN010000217.1 GCA_016934075.1 Pirellulales bacterium | reverse complement strand
GGCAAGTGGCACCTGGACGGCGATGGCAGGCCGCAATGGTCGCCCCAGCGAAAGTTCGGCTTCGAGAACAACCGCTATATGTTCAACCGCGGACATTGGAAACAGTTCAAAGACACGCGCGAAGGTCCGAAGGTGAAAGGCCGTAATAGCAGGGGAGGGCCGACGCGCGGTCTCCATGGCGTCGACGAACAATCGTATGCGACCGATTTCCTGGCCGACAGGACGATCGATTTCATCGAGGCCCACCGCGACAAGCCCTTCTGCTACATGATCAGTTTTCCCGATCCGCACGATCCGGACACCGTCCGCCCGCCATACGACACTATGTTCGCCGACCAGGAGTACAAAATACCCCGCACGTTCGACGTGCCGGGCCGCAAGCCGAATTGGGGCCTGCCCAACGGCAGGTTTATTAACATGGCCAAGTACTACGGCATGGTCAAATGCATCGACGACAACGTGGGCAAGATTATCGATGCGCTCCGTAAAAACGGCCTTATCGAAAAGACTATCGTGGTCTTTACCTCGGATCACGGCGATCTTCGCGGCGAGCACCATCGACAGAACAAGGGCGTGCCCTACGAGGCTTCCGCCCGCATTCCGTTCGTGGTCTACGCTCCCGGAAGAATCGAGCCGGGCACCGTGGTCCGCGAAGCTCTGAGCTGCGTCGACTTCAAGCCGACCATCCTGCGTCTGATGGGCCTTGCCGGTTCGGAAGACGACCAGGGACGGGATGCCTCGGCCTTGCTGACCCAAGGCAATGCTCCGGCGGATTGGAACGACGTGGCTTTCATCCGCGGCACGGGCGGCGAGCCCGGCTGGGTGGCCGCGGTCAGTGATCGGTATAAGCTCGTCTATTCGACAAACGACGACCCCTGGCTATTCGACCTGCAGACCGATCCGGACGAAGTGACCAACTATTTCACCGACCCGGCCTACCGCAAGGTTGTCCGTGATCTGTCGGCCAAACTGGCCGAGTATGGAAAAAAGTACAACGATCCCAGAGTTGCCAACGCCCGCATCCGGGCCGATCTCGATAAGGCGATTCGATAATGATCGAATGCATCCTTCCGAGGATACACGCATTTACGCCGCACGCTTGACAATCCGCAACGACCGTTTGGGGATTTGCCATTTTTTCGCGGGAGCGGCTGAAGGGGTATCGGTGGGAACATACGTATCGGCCGTTTCGATCACAACGGGCGTTTTGCCGTAGTTGGCCATGACCATATACAACTCCCGATTTGCAAAAGCCGAAGCCACGCAATCTTTCGGCAAGGGCTTGGCGAACAAGTCTGAATCGCCGATCTCGAGATACGCCCAGGTGCCCTCTTCTACCAGCGGCATGTACTGCTTCAGCCAGCGGGCGTGGGTCGGCCGCGTCTCGGCGCTAGGCGGGAGAGTATCCCAACCGCCATAAATGTAGGGGCCGTTGGGGTGATCCTGATAGTATTTCCAAGCTCTTGTATAGAAACCGTTTTCCTTCGCGCCGGGCATGCGTGGTATTGGGACCACGGCCCGCTCTCCGGTAAGAGGCCGGCCGCCTTGGAGCAAGGGAAATTGCATGTAGGGGATCGAGTGAAGAAATGGGGAGTTGTCGCTCTCGACTTTGGCTCTTGAGCCGTGGATGCAAGGAACCACATAAGGCGCATGATTCTTTACCGCTTCACGCATGCCGTCAACATCGGCAACACCCTCGCCTACCCAAAGATAGTCGTAGACTTTGAGTCCGCCCGTCTGGGGCTGGTTGCTGCGGTCGGCGTGCATTTTATATATGCCGCCGCGTCGCTTCACTTCCGAGTATATCAGGTGCAACAGATCGGCCACCGCGCCGTCATACCGGGGAGTTTCCTCAAACACAAGCATCTCGTCTTTGGCCGGTTGCTTGATTCGCTTTTGCGAGTTGGGGACATAGCCCCAATCGTTATACAGGCCGTCGAGCTCGTAATCTTCGAGAATTTGAAGCATGCGAGGCAGGAGATAAGCTCTCCAGCCGGGACTGGCCGGCGAGCACCGCGGCAAGTCCCACCAGTTAGCGTCACAGATGTCTCCCGGTCGCGCCCACTCCTTGCGGTAATCCGGATCGTGTCCGGCAAAATATCCGCTCGAGGCGTATGCAAGAATCTTTATGCCGCGCTTATGGACCATCGACACGAAGCGCCGAAAGCCTTCCGGATTGACCGCGGTCAGTTTATTTCCGCCGAAGAGCCCATATCGATCATTCCACTCGTCCATTACCTGAATCAACTGGATTCCGTGGCCTTTCAATCGATCCAATTCCTGCTCGTCGTATTCATTTGGAGCCCAAGGTTTGCGGCTGGGATACTCTCCCAGGTTGTAGACGCATTGAGCCGGAAGATAATTGGTTATCAGGTGCTTCCGCATGCACTTGCGAATTTTTTGCGTACAGATGCCGATGTTTTGCAAGCGCCGGCGGTGGTCGTCGGCCGTGAAGTCCCTCATCAGCACCGATGTGCCGGGATCGCCCGTTGATTTGTTTGTGTTGGGCGAGCCGGCCGCGCGAGCGTCTTGGGCGGGGATCGAAAGGGCGGTACCTGCCAAGGCACCCGTGGCGGCGGTTTTGGCACCGGTTTTCAAGAAATCTCGTCTGTCCATTGGGAAGTTCCTGGAGGAAAGTAGGACCGGTAACTTGTGTAAATACAACTGTTCAAGGTCAGTTACTTAATCTGTGTATACTCGTTCGGAACCGTGCTTGTCAAGAAATGGGAGTGTCTGGAGCGTTTCGGGATGCCAGATTTGTGTGGTGATTGGAGGGGGGGATGTATTTTAACGCAAGGGCGAAAAGACGCGGAGACGCGAGGAGTACTATTTTTCTGCTAATGTGCATAAACTAGCTGCGGCCCGGTTTGACTCTCGGACGAAGTGACCAATTATTTCACCGACCCGGTATACCGCCAGGTTGTCCGCGACATGTCGGTCAAGATGGTCGAGTATGGAAAAAAGTACAACGATCCCAGAATCGCCAACGCCCGCATCCGGGCCGATCTCGATTGGGCGATTCGAGATCAGGGACCGTATAGGTCGCATGGGACGGTTGACGGGAGAGCAGATTCTTTGGCCGGGAAGTGAGAACCACGTTTACACGAATGCCAACAGCCCGTTGAAAAATTCGTTATAACAGCATTCACTTGCCTATGATTTTTTCTCCGACTCCAGGTGTTTTTCTTCGAGGCCGTAGTGTATGGCCAGTGCGAGTTCCACCGTGTCACAGGGCTTTGTGAAGTAGCGATATACTCTACCTTCATTTATGGCGTTCAAAGCCGAATCAACCGAGGGTTGACCGGTGAGGATGATTCGCATGATTTGAGGATAATTTTCCGCGACCCATGAAAGGAATTTGGTACCGCACATACCGGGCATATTCTCATCGGAGACAACGAGGTCAACGCTGTGCGCTTTGAGAACGTGCATCGCCTCTTCGGCGGAGCGAGCAGTGCACGTCTTAAAGGGTTGCTGCCGAAGGGCGCGTGTCAGTCCATGCAATATATCCGAATCGTCATCGACAAGAAGCACGACACAAGCGGAAACGTCAATCTCTGTTTGCTGAGGAGATGATTGGTTGGTTGTCATGTTGCATTTACCTTCACATTTGGGGCAGTGTCCGGTTCTGATACCGTGGTTTTCTTATCTCTGGAATGAACGGTCGGGCAGCGAACTCTGATGGGTTCTCGCACTCCCGAGGCGGTTGACGCAATCGCGGTCAGCCGCTCGCGCAACGACGCTGTCACTTCGTGACCTTTTGAGAGGAGAAGGTCGCCCGATTGAGTCATAACGTGCTCATCCAAGATCATATCCTCCTCGAGCTGCTTTATTTCAACGGACTTGACGACGTACTCCAGATTCAGCACAGACGCCAACGCAAAGACAATGGACGGATCGTACCAGCCTTCCCGTTTGTGAATAATGTCCCATAATTCTTCCTTATTTGTATTGGTCGAAATCAGTCGAACAGCATCAATAACGAGCTTTAGCACTCGGGCGCCAAATGGAATTTGTTCGCCATGTTTCTCATCGTTAGGTATGCCGGTACCGTCGAAGTGCTTCTGTTGGTAGGCAATAATATCAGCTACCCCTTGAAGGCGAGGAATTTTCGAGATCAAGTTGTATCCAACCCGAGGATGCTCTTGATACATTCGCAATTCCTCTGGAGATACTTCCGCGCCGCTTGACAGCTTTGCGATTGTCGTTTCCGGGATGGTGACGCATCCAATTTGGGACAACATCGCCGCGATTTCGATTTCCCATTCGTTATTTACTTTCATTTCCTGGCATATCTGCCGAACCAGACGTCGCACACTTGCGGCGTGGCCGAAGGCCGTGGGATTGACGAGCGAAAGAACTTCCGTCAATATGCTCACGCTTCCGCTCAGGGTTTTCGAGAGAAGCTCGCGTTCCGCGGTAGTCAGTCGGAACTGTTCAATTCCGGCCTCGAGTGCTTTGGAGAATACCTCGTGTGAACAAGGTTTTGTGAGAAAACGGAAGATATGTCCGTCGTTAACGGCATCCATGGCCGTTTTTTGGTCGGCATTTCCGGTAAGCATCATACGAACGCTGTGCGGAGCGCGTTGGCGCACCTTGTTAAGAAACTGGATTCCGTTCATTTCCGGCATCTGCATGTCGGATACGACAACTGCAAACGGACCGTCTTTGGCCAAGACTTCGAGTCCTTCTTTCCCCCCAATCGCGGTTATGATTTGAAATCGCTTGCGCAATTGGCGTTTGAATCCTTGCAGGATATTTGGGTCGTCATCTACGATGAGGATTCTTTGGTTCATGATAGACCGACTTTCTCGGAAAATAAATTATCAGCCATTTCTCGCCAACTTGGGAGCTGGTCCGCCACACCGAGGTGCTCAAGATATTCAACATCCATTTTGAGATCGTATGTAATGCCACAGGATGGTTGTATTTCGTTAATCAGAACATTTGCTATGTGGACAGTTGTGAGAGGGACAAAACCTTCCGCCGTGCATTTCATGGGCTGATGGTGAAAGGCGGCTGCTTCAACAATCGGATCTCCCAGTCCCCATAACCCTAGTAGATAGGCTCCAACGCTCGCATGTTGTGCGCCGAAACATTCGATTTCGGCATCACACAAGGGAATCTCTTTTTCGCCTGCCAACGCCAAGGCTTTTCCAAATTCCACAGGCATGTTTGCAGCCAGTATCAACTGCCCAACATCATGAATCAATCCTGCCAGTAAGGCATCTTCAGCCAGATCTTTGTCGTCGCTATGGCTCTTGGCAATCTGTTCGGCGAGATTACTGACGGCTACGCTATGCTCCATGAGTGCTTCCACGGAATATGTTTTGAGACCATCCGTGCGAAACTGGGAGAATATGCCCGCTGAAAGCACAAGTGGCTTGAGCAAGTTCAGACCGAGTAGTGCGGCTGCGTGGGCAGGACTTTCGACGTGGCGGGGAATGCCGAAAAAAGAAGAATTCACCATTTGCATAAGCTTAGTGGTCATGCCGACGTCCTGTGCAACTAACTCCGCGACGCCTTTCACCGAAGCCTCTTCCGACTGCAACTCTTGTAAAAGATTCGTGTAGATGTGCGGCAGGCTGGGCAGCGTCGTGACTTGGGAAACAATACGCACCAGCGACTCTTGATTGAGAGTTTCTTTGAGAGCGTATGCGCGAGCTACCGTAGCTTTTAGCGTTTCGGCGTCACAGGGCTTCGATAAGTACTGGTGCGCCGGTGTAACCGCCCGCATAACACTCTTCTGATCGGCCTGTCCGGAGAGGATGATACGGACCGTCCCGGGATGTCGATTCATGATTTCACCGAGAAGTTGGCTGCCGTCCATGCCCGGCATGCGCATATCACTGACGACGACGTCAAAGGGTAACTTTGCCATGAGCGTCAACGCCTCCTCGCCGCTTTCCACAAATTCCATATGCCACTCTTTGCGAAGACCGCGCAGCATGCGGCGCAGCCCGTCTAATACATTACGTTGATCATCAACAAATAGAACTCGCATTTTCATGTTCCTTCTCCCCTTGTGCTTGTCGTTGCCCGTCTATCGGCAGCCGGACAATAAACGTGGTTCCCTTCCCCTGCTTAGTTTCACAGTCGATGG
>JAFGTN010000216.1 GCA_016934075.1 Pirellulales bacterium | reverse complement strand
GCCCGCAAAGCGATACGAACCGTTCTTGTCCGTGCTTACCTTCGGCTCGTTGCCTCCATGGCCTCGCTGGTGATAACGCACGACGGCATTCTCGACCGGCTGGCCGTTCTCGTCGCTTACTGTTCCGGTGATTATCAGCCCGCGTTTCATCACCGAAACACTTTTGGGCTTCGCATCTTCAGACAACGCGAACTTCGAAACCGGCCCCTTGTCTTCACTGTCGATATGTGCGGGATGAGTCAGGAAAAATCTTACCTGTTGAAGTTTCGCGGGAAAACCGTCAAAGATCCACCGTCCCTGGGCATCGGTCTTGACACTTTGCCCTGATCTTGTCCCGGACGAATTCTCTGCTCGCTGTTTGATCGTAAAACTGGGGTGAATTTTGGCACCGACGATCGCTTTGCCGTCCTCATCCTGAACAATGCCGCCGATTAATCGTCCCGTGTCGAGTCGCATTGTGTAGCTGTCAGGAATTGGTTCCGAACCATGAGTTTGGCTCCAACTGGCATAAAAAGGAGCGTGGCCTGGCGCGGTCACTGTGAGCGTAAAATGGTCTGGAGTTTTGTCGGGCAAGTCTACCCGGAATCGCCCTTTCTCGTCGCAGCGGTTCTGGCTAAACTTAAACCGCTCCCCGCTAACCGGCCAAACTCGCTTCTGAACCTTTGCCCCGGGCACCGCTTTGTCCTTGTCGTCAACAACCGTCAACAGCATCGAACGGCCCGAAATCTTGGCGGCCTTCTTTGTGTAGCTGGATTTTGCTGCCTTGGGAGGCTCATTTTCCGGTGTGGCTTTCTTGTCTTGTGCCGCCTCAGTCGTTTCTTCAACCGTCGGCTTCTCGACCGTAGACTTATCCGCACCCGCCCGAATTTGCGGCAGCGTTAACACGGCCGCCAGCAGCAGCGTGCAGATCGACAGCACTCCCAGCCGTACTTTGGGGCTGCGGTTCGTATCCAACAGGCGAGACAGTCGTTGGAAGCAGGTGGTTCGGCTGCTGGAATCGAATACGCCCAGGGCGGCATCGATGTTGGCGGTGAGGCGGGGACGGGCTTTGGCGGCGTGGGTTACTACGTGCATGAAGGCCTCGCCGGATTCGATGGGCGAGCCGTGGGTTAGCGCCAGGGCCATGTCGTCGCAAGCGTATTCCCGCAGGCGGTTTATGGCCCGGTTGGCCAGCCATACGGCTGGGTTGAGGAAATGCACGATCGTTACCAGCCGCTGCAAGCAGGTGACCACCAGGTCGTGGCGGCGGATGTGCGCCAACTCGTGCAGTAGAATCCATTCGAGTTGTTTGGGCGCGAGAGACGCCGACATGCCGCTCGGCAGGATAACAACCGGCCGGCGGATACCCCACACGGCCGGCGAGGCCATCGCCTCGGTTTCCACAATCCGAACCGGACGGCGGATGCCGATGCGGGCACAGAGTTCGGCGAAATCGATGTCCAAGCAGGCCGTGTCCAGAGGGCGGGCCGCTTTCAGGCGAAGGTGGAAGCGGATCTGTGCGAGCAGAAAACGCCCGAACATGAAGGATGAGCAGGCCGTCCAGATGAGCATTAGGAATGTGAAAAATGATGCCGTATGTGGTTTGGCGATTGGAGTTGTAACCGGTGGGACCGGCGACATCGCTTGCGGCTTCGGAATTGGAGTTGTAATTGGCTGTTCTTGTGAATCTACAAGCGGATTTGGAATTTGAGCCGTATCCGGCGCTTCCGCTGTGTTTGCCTCTTTTAGAAGATGTTCGACAGGTGGATTTTCCACTGTGACTTCAACTGACTCGTGGGCCAATAGCGTCTCAGCCGCCAGGGTCTCAATTGCCGGCGACTTGGGTATAAATTTGGCTACGACTTGCGCGGGTGTCCAGCGAGCCAAAGATTCGGGCACCACGATCTCCAGCGGTACCAGCAGTTTCAACAGAACCAGCAGAAAAAGGCAATAGCCGAACTGGGCCGAGGTTTTATTGCGAGCTAGCAGCCAAATTATGGCGATTAGCGCGAGCATTATCGCCGCATCGAGTATCGACACGGCCTGCCATGTTGCCCAGTCGGGAGCGAATGAACCGAATTTTTCGAGTATTCGATCGAACATGATCCAGCCCTCTTTATTTGTGTTTAGAGTCGTCGGAACCGAGTGATTTTTTCTTTTCATCGATAAGCTGTTGCAGCGAGTCGAGATCGGCCTCGTCCAGTGGGCTGGATTCGAGCATGTGTGCCAGAAGCGGGCCGGTGGTACCGCGGGCCGCGTTGCCAAGGAGCGTGTCGGCAGCGTCGCGGAGGATGGAGATGGCCGAATGGGCCGGGCGATAGACAAAACCGTTGCCGACCTTCGTCGTATTGAGATAGCCCTTGTCGACCAGCCGCTTGAGCAGCGTTTTTACCGTGGCGGGCGTCCAGCCGTGTTCTTCGCCGGCAACCGTGTAAACTTCGCGGGCCATGGCCTTCTTCAGATCCCAGACCACACGCATCACCTTCCACTCCGCTGCTGAAAGGTTGTTTTGCCGTTTGGATTTCATCCGAAAATCCTCCACTTATCGTGTAACGAAAGCCATATGCCCATGCGGCACAAAACTATCCCTTTAGCCTCAACGGTGTCAAATGTAGCCGAATCGTTTACAAATGTCAACGTTAGCTGCGTGCATTTTCTATATCTTCTCATAATCTTTTGGTGGGCTATCCGATTCGGCTGAACATATACAGCTTTGTATTGTCAATGATTCTATAAGCTATATACCCCTCTCCGGCAAAGTGCTATATGCTAGCTTAGATGGTGCAAGCGTCTGGCGTAAGTCGCTTTAGTATAAGATCTTACATGTTTAGCTATTTCCTCCGAAGATCCTTTCGTTACAACCGTTTGACATCAAGGATCAGTGAGTTTAAGATAAGGAGTCTCTTAACCTCTTAATGAGAGTAAGGTGGACGTGGAGAGGTCGACGAGGCATGGACACCCGGAGAATGATTGATGAAAAAAGCTGATTTCAAGGTTTACAAGGAACGATTGCTCATCCTGCGGTCCCGCTTGCGAGGCGATGTCAACAACATGGCTGATGCGGCTTTGAAAAAGAGTCGTAGCGAAACAAATGGCGATTTGTCGAGTATGCCTATACACATGGCGGACATTGGCAGCGACAATTTTGAGCAAGAGTTTACTTTAAGCCTCATGGAAAGTGATGAAGACATGCTTGGTCGCATCGAAGTTTCACTCGAGCGACTCGAGGACGGCACATACGGTCAGTGTGAAGAATGCGGAGCTCGCATTCCCAAGGCTCGCTTGAATGCCATTCCCTATGCAACGTTGTGTATCAAGTGTGCTTCGGAACTCGAACAAGGATGAAAAGGAACGCGCCATGAGGGCGGTTCCCACAAATCGCTATATTATTTTTATCGCGATAGCCGCTTTTGGTTTCCTGGTCGACCTGGGCACTAAGAGTTGGATCTTTGCGAAACTCGGCTCTCCTCCAAGCCGAACTCTATGGCTTTGGGAAAACATTTTCGGGCTGCAGACCAGCCTCAACGAAGGCGCGCTGTTCGGCATGGGACAGGGCAAGGTCTGGTTCTTCTCTATTCTTTCGGTCTTGGCACTGACGGCCATCGTCGTATGGTTGTTCGCCTTCTCGGCTGCCCGCGATCGCTTCCTTACAATCGCCCTGGCATGCGTCAGCGGCGGCATAATCGGGAATCTCTACGATCGTCTGGGCTTGCACGGTCTACAATGGGCGTTCGCTACGCCCAGCCACGCCATAGACGATCCGGTCCACGCGGTTCGTGATTGGATTCTAGTCCGATTCGGCGCCTGGGGCGATTGGCCCAATTTCAACATTGCCGACAGCCTACTGGTGTGCGGAGCCATGCTGTTGGTCTGGCATGCTTATCGAGCCGAAACGCACAAGAAAAACCAAAGTTCAATGATCAATGATCAATGATCAATGTTTTATGTCCGAAGTCTCACACCTCACTACAGCCCACTCTTATCAACCTGAAGCCCGTCGTGCCGGTTGCCCAGGCGTGCGTGGATCGTGGGATCAATGTTGTAGGGAATCATGTGTGTCGATCCATCACAAAAAACCATCTGGCAACCGTCGACATGAGCGCTACCGAAAGAAAAACTCAGAAGTAGTGTGTCATTTTCGTTGATCAGATAGTCGGGCTTGAGTACAACCGTGGGGTCGGCCTGGCGGATGGTGTCCCAGTCGACACCCGAGTACATGGTCTGATTGTCGTTGGGATGCTGATAAGTGCGATACTTTGACGGCATGACCGGTTTTTCGCCGACCAGATACGTGTTGCTCGTTCCGTCGCTGATGTCGCTGATGGTGACGGTGCTGCGAATCGTGACAATACCCGTCATGCGCTGCGGCCAATCCGGCCAACCCGTGTAATTGCGGCTGATGCCGGTACTGATATTGGGAGGACCCGTAAAATTCAAGGCGTGGCCGCTTTCCTGGTAATGGTCACCACCGTTGGCGGCGTAATCACTACGGGCGTCGACTTCAATTGCGCTGTTGTCGACGTTGAAGTAACCCTTGTAATATGCTGGATAAGCGATCGAAGGCCTGCGGCTGGGACAGTTGAAGGTATTGACGGGCATAGCGTTCATCACGGCAGCGGCGGCCCATTTTTGTGCATCAGGCATACCGGCGCCCATGTCATGGATTTCGTTACGCTCCATGAAGGGAAGCAGGTTATAAATCCATCCGCCCGGTTGCTCTTTGCCGAAACCCTGGTCGGGATCGCCCGTCCAACGCCAGCCCCAGCCACCGGTGGGAAAATGGCCATGGGCGGCCTCGTGTGCCATGCTGGCGGTCGCGATTTGCTTAAGATTATTGGCGCATTGCATTCGCCGGGCCGCTTCGCGTGCCGCTTGAACGGCGGGCAGAAGCAGGGCGATAAGAATGCCGATGATGGCAATCACTACGAGCAGTTCCACCAGAGTAAAAGCTCGTGGGTATTGAAACCGTGATCTAGACATAGATTCCCCTGAACCAGATGACGCAAGCCACACAAGAATAGCGAATATTCATTGAATTAGTATGATCAAAAAGAAAACCGCTTCCAATGGACAATATGTCAAATAAGATGGACGATATTCCGATTTAAACGGTTGTTTGCCCTGATTGTGTATAAACCATACTAAGTGCGAAGCGAAAGCGAAGGGGGGTGGCGTTTTCCCTGATTTCCGCCCTTGGCTTGCACTTCGCACTTAGTATTTTCGGGTAAAAACACGTATTCAGGCTGAATCCTTTTCTTGTTTTTTGGGCGGTTCCTTGGTGTCGGGCTTTTCAGTCTTGGGCTGCTCGGTAGTTGGTTTTTCGACCTCTGGTTCTTCCGGCTTAGGTTCCTCGGCTTTGGATTTCTTCTCCTTGGGCTGCTTGAATTCAAGCATGTGCTCCTTGACCGCCGCGGTTTTTGGAGGTGTTACACCGGAATCGATCAGCAGATATCCCGACCAGAAGAAAGGATGTTTGGCATTGACCTGGGCATCGGCGATGTTTTGCTTAACGCGTGGTTCGGCGGTCACGTCGACCGGTGATTCGGCCGCGAGCAGGGCGGCCCTTTGCCAGGCCTCGGCCGGTGATGCGTGAGGAAGTTCCTGGGCAAATTCCCGCACGATCTCGAAACTGGTGCGCCCGCCCGTCCGCCAGCGGCTCAACACGATAGTCTTCACGCCCGACGACATCAGACCGCAAGCAGACAGGAAAAGCTCGCTTCCCGCGGTCGATGTTTTAACACCTTTGAGGGAATTTTCCGCAGCCGTATGGAAGCCGGGGAGGATCACTGTTTGCGGGCCGCCCCAAGGTAAATTCATCCAAGCTTGCAGTGACCCGGATGTCGAGGAGCGGTCGATCTGCAACGGCGACCAGCTATACGGCCCGGCCGTTGGCGGCTGGATATCGTCAAGGGAGATCAACCGGTCGAAGAGCAGGCGGTACAAGCTCGACGGGGCCGGCGGCGGCTTGGGCAAGGCCAGCGTGTCGGTCAGCACGTCGGCCATTTCTTCAAAGGCGGCTTGGGTGGCCGTCTCTTCGCCACGAGGGTGCAGTTTACCCACTACTACCCCGGTTGCGCCAGCCGCTTTTCGCATCCTACCATCTGGAACCGCCAGCGATACGGTAGGCGCGTAGCGG
This sequence comes from Pirellulales bacterium, assembly GCA_016934075.1. Taxonomy (GTDB): domain Bacteria; phylum Planctomycetota; class Planctomycetia; order Pirellulales; family Thermoguttaceae; genus JAFGTN01. The sequence goes on along the minus strand of JAFGTN010000216.1, from coordinate 4,578 downwards.
ATGCGGAAACGCGACAGCAGCGAATGGCTCTTATCGTCAACGCGTACTTGCAGGGCTTCGAAAGGTACGTGCCAGAATATTCCGTCGGGCACGACGATCAGTTCCTGAAACTGCTTGGAAAAATCGGCTTTCGACCCCTTGAGTATCGTTTCCAAAAGTTTCCTTGCCGATTCTTTCCAGGCATCGTCGGCCAGTTCTTTCAACGTCACGTCGCGGATCTGACTGAAAAGGCCCATGTCTTGCAGCAGTTTGGCCAATTGCTTGGCCACAAGGCGGGTAGGCTGCAGGCGCCAATGGGCATAGCGGTCTTTATTGAGTAAAAACGCATAGCTGTTGCGGCTGGTCGAGAAAAAGACCAGAAGAGCGTGACCTTCTGGCAAAGCCGCCTGTACTTTTTCAGTTTTCAGTAAGGATGGAAAAATCAGTCCCGCCGGTTCGCGACCGACGGCCATTTCACGCAGCACGGCCTCTTGTGCATTGCTGATCTTCCATAGTTCGGTGAAAAGCTTGCGCTGTTGCTGTGATTCTTCGCTGTCGGTTTGCGGCACCGGCGGCAGGCGCCGCAGCTCCTCGCGAATCTGTTTTGCACGTTTGGAAAGCCCCTCATAGCCAGGGTGTTTGAGCAGCAGGTCCTGGCGGTGCATCTGCGACTCGCGGTCTAGTGTTTCCTGGGGACCTTCAAGTATCCAACGCAGCGATTCCAAGCGTCCGCCGAAAGCCAACGTGCTGAAAAAACGTTTCCGGCGACAGCGGTCGGCTATTTCGATCGCCCGCTCGTGTTCCTTGCGACCGATGGCGACTTCGAACCAATGCTCCATCGGCAGCGGATGGGAGTGAGTGAGCACGGCCATGGACTCCATGGGTTGTATGGTCCAATCGCCCGGCCCGGGGTCGCGGAGCACTTTTTCGAAAAGCTCCATGGCCAACCGTGGCGTGATCGAACCGCTGGTGAAGTTACGGTCGGCCAGGCCGATGTGGAACAGCCACAACGACGCTCGGCTCATAATCTCCATGGATCGCGCCAAGGCCTGGTTACCGTCGGCCGTTTTGCGGTTCTGAAACGAGACCAAGGCCTGTAAAAAAGCCAGTCTCGCGGCGGTCCGGCTGGTAGACATATCGCGGCGCGCGAAGGCCGCATGAGCTTGTTCGATGAAGGAAACCGCCTGACTTGTCTGTCCTCGATTGGCCGCGGTGTCGGCCGCCGAGAGCAACAGCGAAGCGTAGAGCGGTCGATAGTCTTTGGTCTTGGCAAAATGGATGGCATTGGCCAATGGCGGATATGGCCCTTTGCGGTTGGCGGCCATGTGCACAAGCGCGCCGTATCGTAGAGATTCCTCGACGATCGTTGGATCGGGATAGTAATAGGCCGAATAGCTGGCTTCTTCAAAATACTTTGCGGCCGAGTCCCAGTCGTCGGCGGACATGGCCAATTTGCCCAACTCCAAAAGCGCGACGGAAGTCATGGGATGATCATATTCGCCGGCGGCCGCTATCGAGCGTTCCAGGCTTTTACGCGCCTGGGCGTCTTTTCCGGCAGCCATCTGAGCAAGCCCCAATTGCAAGTCGATCCAGGCTTCGGACCAATGGTTGGGCAAACCGGGGCGGCGTTGCAATGTAGTCAGAAGCTCGCCGGTCAACTGGTCGTGTGGCGATAGCGGGCCCAGAAGTTCGGCCCGTCGGCGGATGGCAAGCGCCGTACAGCGAACAATCTCTTGAACCTCGATGTTGAAAAGCACCGGTTGCTGGAAAGTACCGCCCCGTTTTAGACTCTCTTCGGTAATCACCTCGCCTTGGCGGATCAACATCGACTCGGGATAATGCCCTAATTGAGCCCGACGTTTACTTTGCCCCCAGGGAACCGGTCGCTGGGGACCGGCCGGTCGGATGTTGGCCGGGAAATTGACCAATGTCATCCAGTTGGAAAAAGCCAAATAAATCTTCACCGCCGAATCGAAATGCTCCAATGCATCGCCATATTGGCCCATCTGGTAATAGCATTCGCCGCACATCGTGTGATAGCAAATCGAGTCTATCCATCGTGTTTGCGCATTCTTAATGGCCCCGCGACCTTCTCGGCGAAAACTTTTTAAGGCGTTTTGGTACTCGCCATCGTAGAAACTGCGAAATGCGACATGATAGCCCATCGATGGAACTGACCTACCCCTAGGTGCGGCAACCGCTTCGGCGGGAAAGACAGCAAAATACATCATGATTGCCACAAGTGCAATCATGTAAGTCATGTATGCATGGCGATCTTTCGGCCGATTGTCGAGTTTCATGGGACTCCTCTCTGATTCTTGTCCTTACCGTATATCATACCCGCCACCAAAGTCCCGGGCCAAGAAAAAGCTCGCCTAGGTCATCATTTCACTCCCATATCACCACAAAACAGGGGGAATGGCTAGATTGAACCATCTCTCACCCACGTTTCATATCTTTTACTTATACCTGTTAAAGTTTACCGATTACGGAGGACGATAACGTCCTTGTCGATTTTATCGGTTGTAGTGATGCTGCGTTTAACATGCGGGCATAAGAAGATATCAATCGGCGGATCTATTTAGAGTTTCAATGAAAAGACGGAGGTGGTGGATGAACATCTCGACAAAGCGACGTCCGCTACAATGCATTTTAGCCGGACTAGTACTGTTCGGATGCCTGGGCGCGGTAGGTTGCCAATCGGACATTAGCGGTCAGACGTTGCCTAGTCCATGGTATATTACCGACGATGTTCAGTATTTCGCTCCAGGACCTGAATTCAAATTGGCCAAGGAAGCGGCCGCCATGAAGGCACAAGCCGCCGAGGACGCCTTGCAGAATCGTTAGTCAGTCAAGAGCCGTCATGCCGAACACCAGATTTACGGCCCTTTGGCGAGCAAATTCCGGTTAATTTCGGGATCCGTTCGCCCGGGGAACAGTATCGTTGTCTGGTGAGGACAGGGGGGACGGCACCTTTGGTTGCTGACGTCCGAGGCGTGGATAACCACGTATGCGGCCATCCCCTCGAACGTCGGCGACCGAAGGATTTTTTCAGTATTTGGGGCGGAAAACCGGACCAGACGAAGATTGGGAGATTCAGATGGGTGAACTCGAGTTCTCTCAGACGGCCCAGCAATGGGTAAATGTCGTCCTGATTTGGATCGGTTTCGGTACTCTAGCCGGCTTGGCCGCCAAAATGATCCTGCCCGGCCGTGATCCCAATGGCCCCATAGGCACTGTATTGCTGGGAGTTTTCGGCAGCACAATTGGTTTGGCCATTCTCTCCAAACTGGTGACATTTAGTGGCACCAACAATCCCATGAATCCTATCAGCCCCATGGGAATGATTGCCGCCGTTGCCGGAGCTTTCGCAACCCTGGTCATATATCGCGTGGCAATCGCCTGCATAATGATCGAGCGGAACGAAGAACCCGACGACAGTTAACAGCTCGTTGAAAAACACAAGTTAGACCTATAGGGAAAGGAAGCGACGCGCAGCATCGGTTGCTTTACACATCTAAAACTGCCGCCCCCGACCATTACTATGCACACTGCGGCAACCGTTCTTATCGGTTCGACCGGTCACGTCGTAACCACCCCCCCATGTTGTCATCAGGGCATTCCTGTTCAGTCTCTACGCGTCTTGGGCCGATGTTAACTTCTGTCACTGGCGCAATTTGGGCATTTTGCGTTGCAGGTACAGGCGCAATCTGATTCGGTGCGGCACTCCGGATAGACTAACGCCTCTCTGACTCAGATCGGTTGGCCATGGAAGAGGCCGGATTGACCGGAAACGCATGTGCCTTGAAGACCGACATCCGTGACGAAAACGCAAAAGCACTATTTGCGGGTATTCCCTGAAGAGACAGTCGATGTAGTTCGGCCCGAACTAGAAGCCGTAAAAAGTCTTCCTGCAGTTCTGAAGGCTTTCGCCGAAGCAACCGGCTGGTCGTTGGAGTACTCTTCTGGAGCATTGCAGCAAAACCGGCCGTCAAATACTTCCGACGACACTAGATGGTCCACACCGATCAAAACGGGCGAGAGAACGGCTGCTGGACACTTAGTTCTAGACATGACCGTTGCTTCCGCCGCCGGCGAGCGTCCACGGATAGATTGTCAGGCGGCTCGAAATCTGGCCGCATCGCTGGGTCTAATGTTGGGCGAATTGCAGCAGACACAGAACTCGCTATGGGAGCGTGAAGCCGAATTGGCGGCGGGCGTACCGCTGGTTGCCATGGGCGAGGATGAACGACATCTGGCCGCGAGGCTGGAAGCCGTTCTCGAAGGTGGAGCCGAGGCCGTCAACGCGCAAGCCGCCGCGCTTTATCTACTGGACGAAGGCACGAGCGAGTTGAAACTCCGTTCCTGCTGGGGTCTTTCCCGCGACCGTCTGCTCAAGCCGGCCCGTCCGCTGCAAGGCGCCTTGGCCGATTTGGAAGCCCTTTTGGGACATGCGGTGGTGCTGGAAAACACGCAGATGATGGAGCAATGGAGGGCACCGGAAAAATTCGCTTCGGCCGTCTGCATACCTGTTTCTTCACCGACCACAATCTTGGGCACGATATGGATTTTCTGCGACAAACCGCGGGATTTCAACAG
>JAFGTN010000215.1 GCA_016934075.1 Pirellulales bacterium | reverse complement strand
CCCTGGGTCGCCATTCCATTCCCATTTAAAAACCCCAACGGGGTGGCCCTAAACGGACATTATTTTAGGGCCACCCCGTTGGGGTTTTATGGAATATATTGCGTTATCTATCCCAGGGTTGCGAGACGGTCGGTACCCTCCCGTCTCTGCACCCTGGGCTGGAATAGGGTCGCCCCGTTGGGGCTGAATCCTGGATTGACTTGTGTAAATCAACGAGGGCATCGGGGGGGCCGAATTCCGGCGGGACATCTATCAATGCTTGCTCGATTGCATTGCCACCCAACGAGTCGCTGATCGACCAGGACGATTTGAACCGCGCTTGAAGAAACGGAGGCCCAAAGAATACTTCCTACTTCACAAACAAAAGACACCTCTGCAGGGTGCGACACGATTCGCCAGCCGAAAAATGGAGCTACTTGAGACGAGCTCGGACTGCACGTGGCTTGTCCGGACCGCGGCACCGAGGAATCCTGAGCGTTTGATTCAGGCGTTGAAAGTGCGTAGGCGTTTTACGCCGACGCCGGTTGGCGGCAGAGCTGATTCCCGACGATGGGACCTCAAAATAAGCGTTTCCTGAGAGTTCTCCGAGAAGGCTCGCACTGGTGACCTGACATCGCGGGCTTGCCTAACCGCCACAACCTGGATAGACTGCGTCCACGAGTCACCCCGTCTCAATTGAGAGTAAGCTATCGTTGGCTATCCGGCAAGAAGTCCGATGGCGGTTGGTAGCCTCCAAACTCGTCTTCGAGCTCTCTCATGATCCTCAGAACCTTGTGCTCGCCAAAAGGGCTTCCCAAGACCTGAATACCGATAGGCAACCCCAGGCTGGATTCCTCCCGGGAGGTTGCAATCCGCACCGTTCCCCCAGGTACAACGTCCACATTGTTCACGAGATAAGCCCATGTCGTATCATCGCCGGCCGCCTTAGAAACAAAGGCTTGGCCGTGTTTTGGTGCGGGAGTCGGGTAGACCGGTGTTAGCAGTACGTCGACCTCGCTCATGAACTTCAGGTATTTCTCCCGCCACGCAGGATACCGGTTTCTCCACTTGGTTGCGGTGTTGCCCATACGAGTTTTCAGACCACCCCACCATGCGATCATTCGCTCGAATGCTACGTTTCCCTGTCCGCCGAACTGATTACTCGCCTCGCGTAGCATCTCCGGCGTGACTTCCTTGAGGCAAAAGGCGTCTCCGATATCGATCGTCTCGTCGAAGAAGGTGGGCCGTTGCATTTGCACGTCGCACCCGCGACGTGCTAACGCTTGTGCTGACGATTCGACAGCGTCTTGCACTTCGCCGGTGGGCTTCGCGCGGTCATCACGCCACTTTGTGAAATAGGCGACGCGAATTCTATTCGCCGGCACATTCCATGGCTTGCCGACGGGGGTATCGACGACGGTGATCGGTTCCTTGCCGTCAGGCGTCGCAATAATCGGCAGCATGCACTCCAGATCGCGCACGGTGCGGGCCATAGGTCCCACGGTCATGAAGGCTGGCTCATCGATACCAGCACGCCCCCAGTTGAATGCCGTAAAGTGCCCCCGGTGCGAGACTCTCCTCGGCGCGGGGCAGAGTCCAGCCAGACCACACCAGGCCGATGGAAATCGAATGCTACCACCTGCGTCGGTTCCAATTCCCATTGGAGAACAGCCTATCGCAATCAGTGCAGCCTCACCACCGCTGCTGCCGCCGGGAGTTCGGTCCAGATTGTATGGATTCTTCGTGATCCCGTGGAGGCCGCTATCCGTTTCAGTGATCACACTGAAGAACGGGAGATTTGTAGCCGCCAGGAAGTTGGCGCCTGCCTTCTTCATTTGAGCAACGACAAAAGCGTCTTTCGTCGCGATATTGTACTTCAGCGTGGGGCAACCGCAGGCAACTTGAATGCCCTTGACGTCCAGGCTGTTCTTGACAGAGAAAGGAACGCCGAACAGTGGCTGCCGATCCCAGTTGACTCGATCTTCGGCAATCGCCTTCACAGCAGCGCGTGCCCGCCGCAGGGCCCTAAGTTCATCGAGATAGGTCACCGCATTTATGAACGGCTCCAGCCGTTTGATTCGTTCAATGTGCATCTCCAGAAGATCAACAGGTGACAGCTTACCTGTCCTAATAAGACTTGCCATTTCTGTGGCCGGCAGCAAGCAGATGGCATCGGTCGGCGGATGAATCCAGCGATTCGTCTGGTCCATCGGCGGGTGGGCAATCGCGTTGCCCAGTCGACTTGCACCGAGGAATGTGACACCAGTGGCCATTCCGGCTGTTCTCAGAAATGCTCTGCGAGAGATCATAATGTGCTCCTCGGCTCGATGCTTCAGTAACACGGCAAGCGGCCACTCCTGTGGCGAGCTTGTCGCTTTGGAGAATCGCTTCGAGTTCCTTCCTCGGTCTCCTATTACAGCAGAAATCTTGGACGAATGCATCTATCGATGCGGAGGGCCTCGATCACGGAGCGGCTTGCGCAACCGGGAGGATGAACCGAGGCCGACTATTCTTGCTTCGACGTGTCGGCTTTATCGGCCTGTGCAAGTTGTGGGGTGCGTTGTAGGTGACGGCGGTCAGATCGACCTCGTTCACTTCGCGACCAGCCGATTTGAAAGCGGTTGGGCCACGCGCACAACGGCGTACGGCCTCCCTGCTTGCGGTGGCGACACCTCCAAATTCGGCGGCTCGCTGCAAACTTCGCCTGAAATCGGTCCGAAATCTAGGCAAGTGTGCAGTTGAGCGGTCGGCCAAATCGCGGGAGGTCGATGCATCTTCGGCGAGTTTGAGCGTGGGCGAACTGGCAGCGGTGGAGAGACTTCCGCATCTTACGACACGATTCGCCAGCCGAAAAAGGGCGGCCATTTGGGACGAGCCCGGACCGAGAGTGGCTTGTGTGGGAAGGGGCACCGACAGGTCCTGAGCGGTTGATTCAGGCGTTGAGACTGCGTTGGCGTTTCACGGACGCAGGTTCGCAATCTGGCTTTCGACGCCTTGGTGGGGTCTGTTGAAGCAAAGCACTACCCGTCGATGTGGCCGTCGCAGAATCGGTGTCTTTTACCGAAATCGACCGACCACTGCGTTCGGTAAGACGTCACCGATTACTCATTGCAGGAATACACCTGAAGAGGTTTTACGGCGAGATATTCACCGTCTTCGATGCACGCAAGTGCGAATCCGCATTTCTTTAACAGCGTCATCTCCGCTTCGTTTGTCCAACTGACATTGCATCTCAAACACTGGCAACCTTCTTCCCGTGCCATCTCGATTGCCTTCTGTAACAGTGTCGTGCCCAGACCGTGACGGCGATTTTGTTCACGGACAATACCGTGTTCAATGAAAGCGATCCGGCAGAAATCAACGAAACAGTAGCTCGGCTTCTTCGCGGCGTCAGCGACAGTAGCAGGAACCACATCGTATCTGGTGGGAGCGGGAGCGAGGGGTCGGTTACGGAGGCGGCCGGGCATCTGGACCTCGACGAGTTCATCGATGTCGTGAAAGCGGTGTTCGGTCAGATCCAGGCGCATTTTGGAGTTTGCGAGCTCCGAAAACAGTAGGTTCGGAGGTATCGACAATCGACAGTCGGAAAGGAGAAAACGTCGCAATTGCTTTCGAATCCAGTACTTAGGAAGAACACAGTGCGCCCAAATCTGCCTTGGGGAAACACCCGCGAGCGCTGGAGAGAATGTTCAAGCCCGGCAGAAACCAGATGTCTGAGCGTTGAATGTGTGCAAAAGACATGGGTTTCGCGTCACGCTCCAGCGTTGAGTCTTGTAGAGGCGAGCAATGCCTACTGGAAGAGTTGTATTCTGAGGAACAGAAACGGCGATAATCCGGGGCTCTGAAGGTCGGTGTGACCGGATTTGCATGCCCCTAACTCCCATATTATAATTAAATCCGACTGTAGGTGTCACACCAGGATTCGAAGAACCATCGCAGGCTTCATAACATGTCGAGGATTGGAGTTCGCGAGTCTTCGAGCCGAACCTCCAATCCTTTGTTCAACAGGCTGAAAGGGACACACGATGCAGAACCAACGTTGTCGTCGTCACTCGGGCAGGGGTATTCTCTCGAAGAAAACAACACGTGGTTGGTTCGGAAGAACGACCGACGGGGTCAATCGCCGACTTCGTGTCGAGACATTGGAGAACCGGTATTTGCTGTCCACGTTCTCTGTCTGGACGACGGCCGATTCGGGAGACGGGTCTCTGCGGCAGGCGATCGAGCTGGCAAACGCCAATGGCGATGCGGTTACGGACGAAATTCGTTTCGATATTCCCGGAACCGGACCTCATACGATTCAGCCGCTGACACAGCTTCCAAACATTTCGAGCCCTGTGACAATAGACGGAACCACGCAGGATGGATTCGATGGCACGCCCGTCATCGAGCTCGACGGAAGTGCAGCAAGCAACGGATTGTGGGTAGCCGCCGATGGCTGTACGGTCCGCGGCTTGGCGATCAACAGATTCGGATGGGCTGGCATCGTTCTGGTGAGCGATAACAATACGGTCGAAGGCAACTACATCGGCACCGATATAGCGGGAACTAGCGATGCCGGCAATCTGTTCGGGGTGGTAATCGCATCGTCTTCCGGGAATCGAATTGGCACGAACGGCGATGGTGCGAATGACGCCGGTGAAAGGAACGTCATCTCCGGCAATGATGAAGCTGGAATTGTTGTCGAAGGCTATGGGGGCGGAGGCAACAACAGCGTGGCTGGCAACTACATCGGCACTGATTTCACTGGCACAGCGGCCATCGCCAATCGGAATGGCGTCGCTCTTACAGGTGGGGCAAGTGACAACGTCATTGGCATCGACGGAACGGATGGCGTGTTTAACGAGTCGGAACGCAACATAATCTCTGGTAACACCAGGGCAGGTGTCGATGCGTCATGGACCGAGGGGTCCTCTCGCAACGTGATTGCCGGAAACTACATCGGGACGGATAAGACGGGTGCACTGCCATTGCCCAATGAGCGTGGCATCTGGTTCGAGATGGGTCCACAAGGTAACCGCATTGGCACAGACGGCGATGGAGTGGCGGACAACATGGAGCGAAACGTGATTTCGGGCAACTCTCTCGATGGCGTGTATCTGTGGACCAATTCTAATTCCAATACTGTCGCTGGCAACTACATCGGAACCGACGCCGATGGTAATGCCGCTCTGCCAAACCTCGGATACGGCATATGGGTCCGTGAGGCTTCGTACAACTGCATTGGGACTGATGGAATAGGGGACTTTATTGATGCTGAAAGGAATGTAATCTCAGGAAATGGTCTAAATGGCGTCTACATCTCAGAAGACGCGAGCTACAACACGCTGGCAGGTAACTATATTGGGGTCGATGCCGACGGTTTGCAGCCGATCGGAAACGGGTATGATCCCGGGGGGCTCTCAAATTCTTGGTATGACGAGGGTGTATGGTTACACCAAGGAGCCCATCACAATTGGATTGGCACCAACAGTGACGGCCAAGGTGATGAGGAAGAAGGCAACGTCATTTCCGCTAACCACGGTAGCGGCGTCCGGCTACGAGGGTGGGACGGAGGTGCAGATTACAATGTAATCGCAGGGAACTACATTGGGACCGATTGTACCGGCCTTGTGGGACTTGGAAATGGCGAGAGTGGTATCTTGTTCGACGAAGGGCCGAAGTATAACCGGATTGGCACCAACGGCGATGGTATTGCTGACGAGGCTGAGCGTAATGTGATCTCCGCAAACGCTGGCGACGGCGTTGTATTGTCGTCGGAGGGAACGGACTACAACCAGATCACCGGCAATTCGATCGGCACAGATCTAACTGGTTCTGGCGAACTGGGCAACGGTGGTAACGGGGCTGGAGCCTGGTGGGGTGCCAAGGACAACCAGATCGGCGGTAGCCCGGTCTTGGCCAACACGATTGCCTTCAACGGACAGGCCGGTGTTGTTATTCACACTGGCTGGCCGGTACCTTCGATCAACAATTCCGTTCAAGTCAACTCGATTCATTCGAACGGTGGTTTGGGGATTGACTTCGGGCCAAATGGGATTGTGGAGGGCAATGATCCGCTGGATGCTGACGACGGTCCCAACCATTTGCAGAACTACCCAGAGAATCTGGTGGTCAAGGGCGGTTCGACAACCACAGTGACAGGGTCGCTCAACAGCACACCGAATACGAATTTTGTTCTTGACTTCTACGCCAACGCGACAGCTGATCCAAGCGGCCACGGAGAAGGAGAGCGTTGGCTGGGCTCGTTCTTGGTGACGACGGACGAATACGGCAATGTGAGTTTCGGCGAGACGTTGGCTGCTGCTTCAGCCTCCGGCGAAGCAATCACCGCTACGGCAACCGACGCCGACGGGAATACGTCGGAATTCTCGGCGGCCGTGCTTCTGACCAACACGCCGCCGGAAATCAATGACGATGATTTGGTTCTGAGTACCTCGACCGTCTTCGAAAACGATGAGGTGACGCTCTATGGCTCATTCACTGATCCAGATTCAGATGATGCACACGCAATAAGAATTTCGTGGGGTGACGGTTTGCCCGATACCGTTATCAACCTCAGCCCGGGAGTGATGAACTTTGAGTCAACGCATCAGTATCTGGACGACGACCCCACGGGAACACCAGCGGACGTGAACATAATTACTGTCGTCGTCAGCGATGTGGAGAGTACGGACTCTGCCGATGCTTCGGTAGTAGTCAACAATGTGGCCCCACAACTCGGCAGCGTATCGGTTACCCCATGGATTGCCGATGACGGAATTGTCACACTTGTTGGCGATATCATCGATCCCGGTACGCAAGATACGTTCGATCTGACGGTCAACTGGGGAGATGGAGACATCGAGACGTTTGACTACGTCGAAGGATCTGAGGACTTCCTCCTGTCTCACCAGTACCTTGAGAGCGGCCTATTCACGGTTGAGTTGACTCTGTCCGATGACGACACCGGCGCCCACGTTGCCCTAGATCAAGCACGCGTGACGGGAGCTGCAGTACACGATGGAGAGCTCCAGATTATCGGAACGATAACTGATGACAATGTGGTGGTGGGCAAGCTGTGGTGTGGTCAGATCGTCGTGATCGCTGATTTCTTACCTGGGTGCTTGCATCTTGCAAGGTTCGACGCTGCAGGGATCGAACGAATCGATGTAGTATTGGGCGACGGAGATGATCATGCGGTGGTCGCTGCAAATGTCTATTTGCCCACCAAACTCGATGGTGGCTTTGGAGACGATTTCCTCAAAGGCGGCAGCGGCGACGATATCCTGGTGGGCGGTAATGGTCTTGACCTGCTAGTCGGCGGGCCCGGACGCGACCTCTTGATCGGCGGGCGCGACTGTGACCGAATCGTCGGTAACCGTGATGATGATATTCTAATCAGCGGCTACTCTGTGTTCGATGCCAATGACGCGGCCCTGATGGCAATCATGGCCGAATGGACATCCGGCCGCGATTACGGGACGCGGATTGATAACCTGCGCGGCGTAGGAAGTGGCGACCGAGAGAACGGAGATTTCTTCCTGATCGGCCAAAACTCGGATGCATTTGACCCAGCCGCGACGATCCTTGATGACGACGCGCGCGATGTACTCACTGGTGGCTCCGGCCTCGATTGGTTCCTGGCCAACTACAATCATGATGACGAGGGGCGGCGGGACCGAATTACTGACCTAAGTAGCTCAGAGTTTGCCAATGACATCGATTGGATCGAAGAGGAGGTAGAGGTCGAAGACCCTGAAGGGGGCCCCTGATCGACGACTAGTGCCATTCGTCGCGGAATCTGTTAGCAATGCCCACGGGCCCCCCTTGAGTTCTCGGTAGCCGTTCTTGAGATAATCTTAGTTAAACCGTCCTTTGACGCCCGTCCGTCCAGGCTGGTATCTTCACCGCACTCCACTGCGGGAGGATCTAAGAGGCGGCAGAAGTCGGGTCCTTTACCGGCATGGCGAGTCGAGAAGTCCGGGTGACAGGACCACGATGGACCGGCGTCCGCGTCTCAGGCGGCAGGCCGAACCACCGTGTACTCCCGAGACGTTTGCGGGTTGTCTGCGGCACTATCCAGGGGGATTCTCGCACCTTCCACCCGATTTTCCCTGGACTCATACCATCCTGCGCAAACCGCCGATTTTGGGACGCCTGTCAAAATCCCTTGACTCCGGTGTCAAAGGCAAGACATCCAACTTGCATCGGCAACTTGCAGCGGTCATTTCGACCGTTGCGAGTTGACCGAATGCCCAACTGCACGAAGTTGGACAAACTTCAGCGGCTTAGCTTCTCGCGCAACTGCGGGAGGTGGCGGGGACCTCTTGCACTTGCGGCAT
>JAFGTN010000214.1 GCA_016934075.1 Pirellulales bacterium | reverse complement strand
TGGCGCAGCTTTCTCCCTCTAGACAAGGACGGCGTTTTGGTACTGGACCGTAAGGCGGCCGTACAGGTCGCTTTGCTCGAATCGCGAGATTATCAACGCGAGTTGGAAGATCTCTACCTCAGTGCCCTGGACGTGACCTTCCAACGGTTTCGTTTCGACGCGCAATTTTTTGGCGGCAATGATACTTATTTCACGGCCGACGGGCCCGACCGCTCGGGAGCCTCCAGCAGCGAGCTGCGAACCGATACCGATTTAGAGATGCGCAAGCTCACGGCCTCCGGCGGAGAATTGGTCGTGGGCATGGCCAATTCGCTCGTATGGCAGTTCGCCGGCCCCGACGATTATCGCGGCACGACCCTGTTGGACTTCTCCATGGTGCAACCGCTTCTGCGAGCCGGCGGACGGGCCGTGGTGCTCGAACAATTGACCGACGCCGAGCGAGCCCTGCTGGCCAACATCCGCCAAATGCAACGTTTCCGCCGTGCGTTTTACATCCAGATCGTAGCCGGTGGCGGCACCGTAACCGGAGTAACCCGCGGCGGCGTTTCGGTCGCCTCGCTTTCGGCGGGTCCTTCGGCTACCGTTGGCGGTCTCTTCACCCTGCTATCGCAACAGGTTCAGATCCGCAACCGGAGGGCGAACATCGCCGGACTCCGCGATACACTAGACCGCTTCGAAGCCTACTACGGGGCTGAACGGGTATCCCGCTTGCAAGTCGACCAGTCGCGCCAAGGCCTCTACACCTCGCAAACTCAGCTCTTGCGACTGCTGACCAATTACCAGGATCGGCTCGATAACTACAAAATCCAACTCGGCTTGCCGCCCGACATCGAGGTCCGCATAAACGACAAGCTGCTGGATAAATTCAACTTCGTCACGCCCAAGATGACCGACACCCGCGACGCCGTGGCCCTGCTACTGGCCGACATGCGCGAACAACTGCCCGATAACGGTGATAATAAAGCCGGCGAAAAACCACTTCCGCTCAAAATCGAACTGCCCCAGGCAAAAAGCAACTCCCCAGCCGATGCCCTCAAGAAACCTGAGCCGGTCAAGCCCGACGATTTCGCCCAACAGCTTGCCGAAATATGCCGCCAGAGCCGCAAACGTTTAGAGGAAACACACGTCGATTACGAAAAGCTGTTGAAAGTCTTGCCCGCACGAAGACAACATCTCGAAAAACTATCCAAGCGACCGGAGGTAGTTAACGGCGATATCGACCCGGGCGTATGTAGCACCGAGGTTCTGGACAAACGCGTCGCGCTGCTGCGGCAGGATTTCCTCGAAGGCACCGACACCGATAAACCCCTAGAAAAACGCCTGGACGAGGTGCTCTCACGACTGGAAAAACTGACTCCCAAACCGCTACCCGCCTCCGAAGAACTTGTCGACCAGGTCGAGCTTCTTTCGGGCGAGATGCTCGAACTGTCGCTCATTCAAGCCCGCGCGCGTCTCGACGCGGCCACACTCAGTCCGGTCGATCTGAAGCCCCAAGAAGCGCTCGAAATCGCCCGCAAATATCGCCGCGATTGGAAAAACGCCCGTGCCGCGCTAGTCGACACCTGGCGTCAGATCGAGGTCCAAGCCAATGATTTGGAAAGCGACCTGGACGTGGTTTTCAGCGGCGACATGACCACCAAAGACGACCATCCTTTCCGCTTCCGCGGCACCACCGGCCGGCTTCGCGTGGGACTGGAATTCGACGCCCCGCTGACTCGCCTGGTCGAACGCAACGACTATCGCGAGGCGCTCATCAATTACCAAAGAGCCCGGCGGACGTACTACGCCTACGAAGACCTCATCAGCCAGAACCTCCGCGCCACTTTGCGGGTCATGAGCCAGGACCAGTTGGATTTCGAGATCCGTCGCATGGCCGTACACATCGCCGTCGACCAGGTCAACCAGGCCTGGTTGGCCCTCAACGAACCGCCCCGACCCGGCGAACAAGCCGGATCGAACCTCGGCCCCACCGCCGCCCGCGACCTCTTGAACGCACTTTCCGGACTTCTAGACGCGCAAGACACGATCCTCGATATCTGGGTGGAAAACGAATCGCGACGCATGGCTCTGGACCTGAACCTGGGCACAATGCGACTGGATGAATGCGGCATGTGGATCGATCCGGCCGAAGTCCCCTTCGGAAAGGAATCAACAGGGCAGGACGCCATCGAATCTCTGGAAGAGATCATCACCCCCCAACCTCAGACCACCGAAGAATCGAATCCCTCGCAAAAACTCCCTCACGATTGGCTCTTTCCCGATCCGCCGATAGTCGATGCTCCCGAGGAAATTACCACAACAATACCGCTCTCGAAAGATGCATAGGCGTGGAATCTCATCCCGGCAATTCTGCATGCCGAAATCAAACCGAAGAAATGGTCAATCTTCAATACGTGTTCTGGGCGTGCCACACATGAAGTTGCCTGAAAAGGCACCAGTTTGAAATCGCGGCGCCCCTCTGCTAGAATGTAGCGAGTTTACTGATACTCTGCTACTGTCGCTCGATCGAACGAGGAAACAAATGAGAACGCTGTTTTTTGCCGTACTGCTGATTTTGTCTGGATTTATAGCCGGTGAAGCCGCGGGAGACCAACCGGTTCCTGTCATCTTCGATACGGACATGATGGGCGATGTGGATGATGTCGGGGCGGTTGCCGTCCTGCATGCTCTTGAGGATCAAGGAGATCTCCAAACGCTGGCTATGGGAATGTCGGGCAAGAATCCATGGAGCCCGTTGTGCCTCGATTCACTGAACTGTTACTTCAATCGGCCGAACATCCCCATCGGCATGCCCAAAGGCCCCGCGCTCAATAAGCCGTCGCGATACGCCCAAACAGTCGCCACAGAATTCCCCGGCAAGCTCACCGAAGCGGACAAACTACCCGACGCCGCCATCCTCTACCGCAAAATCCTGGCAAAACAGCCAGACAGAAGTGTCGTAATGATAAGCGTCGGTCAGTTGACCAATTTCCGCAACCTACTGAAAACCAAGCCCGACGAATACAGCCCCTTGAGCGGCGCCGAACTGGTGAAAAAGAAGGTCAAGACGTGGGTCTGCATGGGTGGAAAAATCCCCGAAGGCCGCGAGGCCAATTTAGTCAACGACGGCCCGGCAGCCGCTTATGCGATAAACAATTGGCCCACGCCGGTCGTCTTCAGCGGTTTCGAGATCGGCTTCAAGATCATGACCGGCGCCAAACTCCGCGGCCTCAAAGGCAAATCGCCAGTGCGTCGGGCATATCAACTATATAACGGGTTGAACAACCGCCAAAGTTGGGACCAGACGGCCGTCCTATACGCCGCCCGCGGCCTAGACGGCGGCCTGTCCGACTACTGGGACCTCGAAACCGAAGGATACATGCACGTCAATCCCGACGGTTCCAACGTGTGGCGCAAATCGCCGAACAAACCCCACGCCTACCTAGTCCAGAAGACGGATCCGAAAAAAATCGCGGCGGCAATCGAGGAAATGATGATGCGTAAGCCGCGGCCCGCCAAATAACACACTTTACAGACATGGTTTTGCCCCGTCTGGATTTGGGTGTCTAAGCAAATCTGTGAGCGACACGGCACTAGCCGCCGGCTTTGGCAGGAAACGAGGGTGGCTGGGGCAAAGCCTAGTTTGAAATCACGACATCCCTCTGCTAGAATGTTGTGAGTTTAATAACGCTCCGCAATTGTCGCTTGATCGAACGAGGGTAAAATGAGAACGCTGTTTTACGTTGTACTGCTGATTTCGTCTGGATTTGTAGCCGGTGAGGCCGCAGGAGGCCAACCGGTTCCGATCATTTTCGATACGGACATGATGGGTGATGTGGATGATGTCGGGGCGGTCGCCGTCCTGCATGCTCTTGAGGATCAAGGAGAGCTCAAGACGCTTGCCATGGGCATGTCGGGCAAAAATCCATGGAGCCCGTTGTGCCTCGATTCACTGAACTGCTACTTCAATCGACCATACATCCCCATAGGCATGCCCAAAGGCCCCGCGTTTAATATGCCGTCGCGATACGCCCAAAAAATCGCCAAAGAATTTCCCGGCAAGCTCACCGAAGCGGACGAACTACCCGACGCCGCCATCCTCTACCGCAAAGTCCTGGCAAAACAGCCCGACAAAAGTGTCGTAATGATAAGCGTCGGTCAGTTGACCAATTTCCGCAACCTGCTGAAAACCAAGCCCGACGAGTACAGCCCCTTACCCGGCAACGAACTGGTGGAAAAGAAGGTCAAGACGTGGGTTTGCATGGGTGGAAACATTCCCAAAGGCCGCGATGCCAATTTAGTCCACGACGGCCCGGCCGCCGCCTATGC
>JAFGTN010000213.1 GCA_016934075.1 Pirellulales bacterium | reverse complement strand
TGTCGAGCGAGGCCATGCCCGTGGCCGAGGTCATTCGCCAAAACGGCGACATCCTGGCCCACTTCCACGCCAACGATCCCAATCTGCAGGGGCCCGGGTTCGGTGATGAGGATTTCGTGCCCATCTTCGAGGCCCTGGGCCAGATCGACTATCAAGGTTGGGTTTCGGTCGAGGTCTTCGACTACACTCCCGGCGTCGAGCGGTTGGCGAAAGAAAGCATCGACTATATGAATGAGTGTCTGGACAAGGTGAGGGGATGAAGTGTGAGAATTGTGGCGCGGATGTGGTGGATGGGGCACGACGATGCGAGTATTGTGATTCGACGGTTGTGCGCGAAGAACGCAGCCCGATAGCCAATGTCCCGGCCGCTGGTTCGGTCACCGAACAGAGTAATGACCGGCGAGCAGATGTATTTGAAGCCGTCAAGCGGTCGTCGGCCTATGCCCAGCGTGATTCGTCGGTACGCCACGAAAAGCTTCCCGGCGGATCGGGATTGGTCATGTTGGCGCCGATCATATTCTTTGCCGTTTTTATTTGCGTCAGTCTGGTAATCGCTTCGGGCGCGATCGGCATGGCCGGCATGGCGAGTTCCCATTTCGGCGCGGTTGGAGTTGTTCCCGCCGTGATGTCCCTCGTGCCTATCGGTTTCGTGGCCCTCGGGATCTTCATGATCATAAGATCTTTCACTAAATACCAAGAGTATCGAGATTCGCCGGTTTGTGGCCGCGCGGCAATTATCACTTCGAAACGAACGGCCGTCTCGGGCGGATCGGGTGACAGATCGGCCTCGACCAGCTATTTTGTCACGGCCGAATATGAGGACGGCAAACGCCACGAGTATGCGATAATTGACCACTCACTTTTCGGCCGCCTCGCGGAAGACGATGCCGGCGTGCTCTACACCCGCTCGAACTACGCTCTTGACTTCGATCGAGTTTTGTCTCTTTAACCGCTCAGTGGCGTTTCAGGTTTGGCAGCAAGCATCCGAGGGCTTGTTGTGAAAAAACTTCCCAAAGCCCTCAGTCTGTCATTTTGGCAGTGCAGCATAATTGAACACCGGGGTGCAAAAGGGCTAAATCTCGCCCCTTGTGGGCGCCAAAACGTGTAAACCATTACTGTAAAATTGTTTATGACGATTGTGTTGGCACTTGCTTGAGTCTCTATATTTCCTATCTTTCCCATCTTGTTAAGGCACGGGGATTGCTACGAGCTAGAGTTGTGTAAAGATCGGGATAAATTTCACGATTATTACAGCCCTTGGCTGGTACGGGAAATCGTGCCCGGAGTCTTGATTTATATGCCGTAAACACTATCGCGCAAACGATTTATCGTGCTAAGGGGATATTGCCGGGCAGGAGTTTCGCGAACGATAATCCGTTTCGGCACGGGAGTTGCTCCAAAAGTAGATGGTGCATTCGGTGAAAGTCGGATCACCTCGAGTCTACTAATTCGTTGAGCAACTTTCGCGGCGGGAATGTGATTATCACAACGGAATGACAGTCACATAGGGAAAGTGAAAGTAACTCGGCAATCCTTGGCAAAATGCGAACGGAGGGAACGCCAAACCTGTCAAATGAAGAATCTCCCAATGATTCAATATGATTTCAGGCGAAAGTGAACCATTTCGGGCGTAGGCACGTAATTAAGCATGAACAGCACAATAGAACAAAACCGACCGGACACGGATTTCCATGGCCCCTCGAAAGAGCGGCCCTCCAAGGAGCGGACGGATGAGCAGTTGCTGCTCACCTACCGCGAAAACGGAGACAGCTTGGTTTTCGAGCAGTTGGTCCATCGCTATGAGCGTGAGTTGTACAACTACCTCCGCCATTACCTGGGCGATGCCCAAATGGCCGAGGATGTGTTTCAGACCACGTTCCTGCAGGTCCATCTGAAGTGTGAAAAGTTCGAGTCCGGCCGTAAAGTTCGACCTTGGCTGTACACGGTGGCGACCAATCAGGCGATCGACGCTCAGCGGCGTAATCGCCGTCACCAGATGGTGAGTCTTGATCGTCGTTTCGGCAACGGTGATGAAGGTGATGTGGCCGCTTTGATTGATTTGCTCGACAGTGGAGAAGAAAATCCAATCGAACAATTCGAATCGGCCGAACGAAGCGAACAGGTGCATCAGGTCGTCGACCGCTTGCCCGATCCGCTCAGACAGGTTGTCATCTTGGTTTACTATCAGGGGCTGAAGTACCGAGAAGCCGCCGAGGCCTTGGACATACCGGTTGGAACAGTGAAAAGTCGCCTGCATTCGGCAATCCTCAAGCTCAATGAAGCGTTAACCCACACGCAACTGCCTGAAAATGACTGAACCCGCCCGCGAGCAACTGCTCGGATATCTGCTTGGCGCCCTGGACGACAACGAGCAGGCAGATATTGAAAACATTCTGAATAGCGATGCTGAACTGCGTCGCGAGTTAGCGATACTGAACCGTTCGCTAGCGCCCCTCGACGCCGTGCCCCGCGAATTTACACCGCCGCCCGGCCTGGCCGCAAGAACATGTGCCTTTGTGGCCGCGTCGACCAAGTCAACAGCGGTACTGCCGCCCGAAGAAACGGAAGATGCCCAAGCCACCCCGCTTTTGGCACCGGCCGTCGCGGCCGCAGCCGCAACCACGCCCGATAAACATTCGGCAAAAATGAAGCCCGTGGATTCTGCCTGCGGAGGTGCCGGCCGCGTCCGCTGGCAGGATTCGATAGTGGCTGCCGGCATCATGGTGGCAGCCTGTGGATTGCTATTCCCGGCTATTCTCGACAGTCGCGAGCATGCTCGGCTCATGCAATGTCAGAGCAATTTGCACCATATCGGCACATCGCTAGCCGAATACAGCGACACCCATGGCGGCAATTTCCCCCTGGTGCCAGAAAAAGGCAAATTAGCGGCTGCCGGTTACTACGCGCCGCAACTGCGCGAGAGCGGGTATCTACCCGACGTGCGGCAAGTAATCTGTCCCGGTTCGGATCTGGCCGATGACGATCAATTCACGGTTCCTTATCCGGAAGAGTTGCAGTCGACTTCCTGCCCCCAGAAATTGGCGGAGATGAAGCGTCGCATGGGTGGTAGCTATGGTTACACGTTGGGTCACATGAATAACGGTAGATATCACGGCACCAAGAATCTGCACCGTGAGAATTTCGCCATTATGGCGGACGCGCCCAGCCAAGATCTGCCCTCGCACCGGAGCCATAACCACGGTGGCAACACGCAAAACGTGCTCTTTGAAGACGGCCACGTCGAGAGTATGCCCACCGCCGAACTGATGGGTTTGCCCGATAACGTGTTCACAAACGACAATGGCGAAGTAGCCGCCGGACTGCACCCCGACGATTCGGTTATCGGCAGCAGCCCCTCGGCCCCGGTTTTCAACGCCTCGATGCAATGATTTCCGATATCCGCTCGGTTTCGGGCGTGGAATAACGCAACTCGATTGTGCCGCTTTGATCCGTGTGGAATTCTGATGTGTCGAACGAAATCAACAGCCGCTCGTCGCTTTCAGCAATAATTTTCACGGCCTCCATGCGCGGATCGTCGTATTCGATATTGACTACCGGTTTCTTTCCGGCAAACGCCACTATCCGCTTAGAAGTGAGCATGATCGAGCCCACAAACCACTTGCGCCGCCACTTACACCGTTGCCACTTTGCCCGGTAATCTCGATAGGTGATCGACGCTCGCAACCCCTCTTCGCGCAACAATTCACTCTCTGCCTGCAGCCGCCGCAACTCCTCGTCGGGCACACATCCGGCGCCGAAGAGGTGATAGAGGATGCTTTTTGGCATGCTGAAATGAGTTCCTTCCCTTCAGTTGCGGCCTTCACAACTTGTTTATTATCACGAAAACCGAAGCTCTGTTTATCTCCACCATTATCGTGTTTTCGAACTTTCGTACTTTCGTGATTCTAATGTGGTCGCATTGATTGTTCAAAGGCTTGAAATGACCAAGAACCATGTGAGCAGACAAGGAATAGGCAAACAGCGGACGCAAATGCTGGTTCGTGATCCAACCTGAAACGATGATTTTCTTTCGTCATACAGTCGGATTTCGCTCACGGGATTACGTCGCGATGGCTTGTCCAACAGTATTCGCAAGTTATCCGTGGCCCGGTGCCCAGGCGTTTGGATCCTTACACTCGACGCGGTTCAATTCATTAATGACCTTGACGGGTGTCATACAAAGCTTGGCATGAATATTCAGAACGGGGCACAAGTAAGAAGTACCGCGGAAAAAGACTACTGAGTGAGTCGTCAATGTTCGGCCTAAGGTGTCAAGTTTTTCCTTGGTGGCCGAGATCGCTTATGTTTGTTTGGAATGAAGATTGAAATGGTCATCATTGTCAATCCCACGGCTACAATGAATAAAGACACCCCCGTGCGGCGGTAATAGGCTGCTTTGTCCTTTTGATACTCTTGTTGCCGGCGTGACGAGTATTCGGGCAATCCGCGTTCCAGGGCGCCCCAAACGGCGAGCGTCTGCATGAGTGTCAGGTTTTTGATATTTTGAGAGATTTGTTTAACGTTCTGTTCCAGTGGCGGCGGTTTTGGGCGTTCGTACCAAAAGTAACCGGATATTCCCAAACCGGTTAGACATACAAGAATTCCCGCCAATAACACGCGTTGTCGTATTCCCCAAGTCATACCCGAGCTAGCCGGCTTGGTTTCAACAACCCGCTCGAGTTTTTTCATGCTTCCCAACGTAGGCACTTCGATTTTAGCGCCACATTCACATTCGAGAGTTCTACCGGCCTTGGTTGAATCGACCGGCATCTTCCGTCCACATTGGCAAGGAAGAAGATATTGGATCAAGGTTATGCTCCTGGAAAAGAGTTGACTTTCAACTCATAAGTCTATCTTGAAGTGACGAAATGAAACAAGGAAGGCATGTGGAATTAATATCCACGTGATATGCGCGCAAAACCCCCAATTGTCCTATATAGCCAAAATAG
Source organism: Pirellulales bacterium (assembly GCA_016934075.1). GTDB lineage: Bacteria > Planctomycetota > Planctomycetia > Pirellulales > Thermoguttaceae > JAFGTN01. The sequence goes on along the minus strand of JAFGTN010000213.1, from coordinate 1,707 downwards.
AGTCATTTGTCAATATGAAAGAGTATGTCCAGTGGATTTCCGACCGGTTTATGTGCAGGTCAAGGTGACTACTTTATGTTAAGAAATATAAAATCCGCCTCTAGACGGACAGCTTTTTCTAACTACAATAAAATAAAACGATCCTTTCTTGATTTTCCTTCCTTAGAAGGTTGTGGGTGAGAGAGCGATTCGACCCACCTTTCTCGAAGAATAAGGGACCCGTCTTCGCCCTGCGTCGGGGGAAACAGACGCGAGGGTTTCTTTCGGTAAATGACTTTCGCGATAGTGCTGTATTTCCAACTGATACATGACTTCTACACTTGTGGCAATCAAGGGGGATGTGCGTCCATACCGTAATAATATAGGAAGAATAGGTTTACCCTCGGTGGGTCCTAACCTTACCCTAGAAGTAATTTTCTTCCAAATTTATTGCCCATCGGGCAACTCAATAAATCGGTGGTAGAATTTGGTGGTATTTTGAGGCCACCGTTAGGATAATTGTATATTGGGGAGAAAAGCAAAGCGTGGTTGAGAGAACCTCGTGGTAAACGACAGGAGGTACCCGCAAACAGAAGCCTCTGTGACATGAGTTCTCTCCCCTGTATTTCACTTTGATCCATTCTTCCCGAGTTTCCATAATCGAACTGGATAATTCCCGAGGAGTGTTGCTTTGTACGACACACTTTTGAACGACTTGGAAGATCAACCAACTTCGCATTCAGAGGATATCGAGAATTCGGGTGTGCGAGTGAAAACTCATGCACAAGTCGGTGTTACCGACGATTCCGATGACGTTGAAGTTGATCTGACCAACAAGGACGAGGATCTTATCGACGAGGATCTTATCGACGAGGATCTGGATGATGATCTGGATGACGAGGATCTAGATGAGGAGGATCTAGATGAGGAGTCGGAAGAAGGCGCAGAGGGTGAATCATGGTCCGACGACCCGGTAAGAATGTATCTAACCCAAATGGGTGAGATACCGCTTCTTACACGTCAAGAAGAAATCACTCTGGCCCAGCGAATCGAAGTCACCCGTGCCCGATTCCGCCGCAAGGTTCTGGAGTGCGACTTTGTTATGCAATCGGCCGTGCGTGTTTTGCGGCGCGTTCACGACGGCGAGTTGCCATTTGACCGCACCGTGCAGGTCTCGGTGACGGATCATTTGGAAAAAGAACAGATTCTTGGTCGGCTACCGCACAATCTCCGAACGCTTGAAGTGCTGCTGAAGCGCAACGAGCGGGATTATCGAATCGCCACGCGCAATTCGAAACCAATGGAAGAGCGTTTGGAAGCCTGGCGTCGCATTGGCCAGCGTCGCGGCCGCGCCGTGCGTCTGGTCGAAGAGCTCGGTCTGCGCACGCAGCGTATCGAGCCCATGATCAAGAACCTCGAAGAGTTCAGCCGCCGTATCGACGAACTCAAGGCTCGTATCGACGAGCACCGCAAAACCGACCGCCCGGAAAGCGAGCGTCGTCCCTGGACCGTGGAATTCCGTAATATTCTCAATGCCACCCAGGAAACGCCCACTAGTCTGCGTAACCGCGTGCAGAAACTCAAACTTGTGTATATGGACTACCAGGACGCCAAACGCGGCCTCAGCGAAGGCAACTTGCGACTGGTGGTTTCCATAGCCAAGAAGTACCGCAACCGGGGCTTGAGCTTTTTGGATCTGATCCAGGAAGGCAACGCCGGTCTGATGCG
>JAFGTN010000212.1 GCA_016934075.1 Pirellulales bacterium | reverse complement strand
GAGTCAAGGGCACTTAGATATAAATTGGCGGCGCAGCCGGCAAATTATATCTAAATGTCGCAGAGATGATAACTTGTTATCTGTCAATAAATTAGTGTCAGTCAATATAATGTAAAAGAAACCTTCGCTTCGCAAAGCTTCCTTTTACATGTGCCCTTGACTCGCAATTTTGCAAAAGTCCAAATTGCAGTGTCGCTGGATGGGGATGCGACAGATACCTTTTATTACGGACACAGGTCGAAGTGTGAAATTATAACAGCGGACGAGTGCGATGAAAACTATGAGAAAAGCTGAGAAATATGACCATTGCATGACCAATGTGCGGTTTATGGGTCCAGTTATTGTGTGGGGGAACTCGGACCACAGACTTCGGACTACAGATAGCGGTGTGAGTTTTCAGATTTCAGTCTTCAGATTTTGGATTTGTTCATTGAACATTGGACATTGAACATTGATCATTCTTTCCTCATTCTGATTTCGTCATTCGCCATTCCCGTCCCGCGTCCTCTGCCTGCCCAAGAAACAATTAAACCCCCGGAGCGGCCTGAACCGTTCCGGGGGTTTTGATTATCGGTTTGATTTTCTCGTACTAGCGACAGGTGTCGTGGCACGTGTCTTTAAAGTCGAGCATCCACCATCCGTCGTCCCATTCTAGGGTGACTTTTCGCCATCCCAGGGGAACTTGCGGATAGGGGTAGAAGGGGCCGATGTATGGCCAGCACTTGGCCGAGTACTGCCGCGGATAGGTTACGGCGGCGTAGTTCGGGTGTGCCGCATAGCTGGGCCAGGCATAGTTCGGACAATTCGGATGGTCGTAACGGGCCGGTGTTATACCAGTGTTGCCGCCCGTCATGGGTGTGTTAATGGGCAAAGCACCGCCATCGCCGGCGTAGCCTTGCATCTGACCTTGCGTGTAGGCTTCGACCGGAAGTTGTTGCGGTGGGCAAGGTTGCGTATAGCCGACCGGAATCGGACGGTTCGACCGTACATACTGTTGTCGCATCATCCTCTGTTGCGGTAACGGTTGTGGAATCGCTCGCTGCTGGATGATTTGCGGTTGTTCCTCGGTGGCCGAAACGGTTTGCGCGGGTGCAGGTGCGTAGGAACTGGGAACCTGATTGGCTTGCACAACCGGATCGGATTTCCCGTCTACGACTTGTTGCAACCGTTGGGCCGGGCTGGAGACCTTGCCCGAGTATCGTTGAGCCACGGCATGTTGACCACCGGCAGTAGCCGAGATGTTCTCGGGAGCCACTGATCCGCCGGGTACTCTGAGTGTGAGCATCGATTTGTGCAAGTCGCTCTTCGACGTGGCCGGCTCTTCCGATTCCTTAGCTGCGGAGTTCTCGACCTTGAGTTTGTTAACAACGCGGTCGACGCCCGGAGTTTCCGAGACGACTTTCAAAACTTCTTTGATTTGCTCCTGGCTGCTCACGTGGCCTTTGAGCCATGCGGTTCCGTCCTGGAACTTCACGCCAATGCGATAGTGGTGCAGTTGGGCCCCTTCTCGCAGGTTGGCCGCGATTTCCTCGGCAACTTCCTGGTTAGAGGCCATAGCCCAAAGCGGGAAAAGAATGGTGGTTGCGGATACCACCAGCCCAATGTACAAACGTCGCATGCCTTCCCTCCTGTTAAGATCTCTCCGGCGGCGGGTGACCGTCGGAGACCGGCGATTTTACACGCCGTTCGTTCTCCCCATCTATCCGATCAATCTCCACGGCCAAGCCTGGAGCAGGCCGTGAAGGCTATCAGGGCATGGGGCCCTATTGTTAACTTGTTAAATCACAAGCACAGCAAAAGCGAACACAGCGGTGGAGGGCGGAGCACTATGCATGTTCCAGGTGGAATGTCGCGTGGTTCCCCCCTGCGCAACTTCCGTGTCCACTGATTGCTGTCCGAATATAGACTTCGGTTCAGGATTGTGCCGAAAGAAAGCTTTTTTCCGATTTTACCGATAGTCGCAGTCGTAAGGCGTAGTTTGAAGGGGGGTAAATCGTTGCAATCCCTTGTAGTGCAAGGCTTTGCTGTAATCGGCGATTTTTTTCACCGCACACGGGACTTTCCCCCCACAGGTGTGATTGAATTGCTACAATCCAAACAACCGGAAATGCTAGCAGCCCGTTGAAAAATATCTTGGGAGGGCGAAGCTCCTGCTTAACCGGGCGCAACTCTCGGCTCAGCAGGAGCATTGCCCTCCCCTAAAAAACCTATGTCACTCTTTTTGAACTGGCTGCTAGACGGCGATTTCCTTGGCCGTGCCGCAGTCATAAAGAGCGATCAGGACCATGATCGAGAGTGTGGCTCCGCATGTCAGCCAGGCGCCGGGATCAAGTGACATCGCGGCGATTGTCGTTGTGCCCACAAGGGCCAGGCAGAATAAGAAAAAACACTGGCAGCGGCCTTCGCCGGGCGAACCCTCGCCCAACCGTGAAAGCAGGGCCCCAAAAAGGCCCAACATCTGTACGCCGATTACTATCCAAATAACTGTAGAGGGGGAGAAGACATCCATGCCTTACGTAGCTCCTGATTCCATTCGGGAGATTTTGCGGGTATGTAGTTGAGTCAGAGTTTGACGGTTGGGCAATATGCGATTGGTGTACCAAAACTTTCAAAACGGTTGCGACTGGGTTTGAATATTCGCAACAGCTTATGGTATAATAAGTTATGTCTACCTTCGCATGTCCAAAACGAGTACTCTTTTCACTAGAATTACAAACAGTCTATCCCAATTTGCAATTTTTACAAACCCGAATTTGCGGCCTGTTTTATCCTGTCGGCTCTGATATTCCAGTTTGCCAGGAATGAATAGCCAAGAAAGTGCTCATGCCAGATCTTGTACTCTTTCTTTTTCCACTATTCCGAGTCGAGTTCCGGTCCATAACTTGCATTCCAGCAACTTACATTCCAGCATCTTATGCTGTAAAATTCCATGCTTCGGGAATGCAGGAATCCCCGCACCCAAAAGTCCCCGTAGCTCAATTGGATAGAGTGTCGGCCTCCGAAGCCGAAGGTTACTGGTTCGAACCCAGTCGGGGATACTTGGCTTGCTTGGATGCAAGCCACTTCAGGAGGTAGTGTCCGGAATTATGCGTTCTTTGTTTTCATAGTAACCTTTGGATCTGGCAGGAAGAAGTTCTTTCATACTTGATTTATCAAGCTTTTACAGAACATTCTGTTTGAATGTGGTGTTAACAATCGTTTTCTGCTGAAGTATCAGCACTTTTTATTTTATGAAGCACTTTTTCTCCGAAGTCAACTTCAGCACGCTGTTCACGTAGCGTTCCTTTAGCCTGAGATTCTGCAGTATCTTCTATGGCACGATCATAGCCCCGTTTTAGGTCTTTTTGGAAATCTTCTGCTGCCTGTATGACACCCGTTTCTCCGCACTTCTTTTTAATAGACTCGAAGAATATTTTTACGATGTAATCTATCTCTAGAGGATCGTTTGCTTCGTGACCGCTAGCATACAATATCTGTTGCAATTCCGTTGCATGTGACGCTAGACGTTCAGCTAGTTGCTTGCAGATTTGTTTGCAATTCTCATCGTTCATCGAGTTGGCCGCCTCATATAATTTGTCACGGCCACCAAAATTTGCTTCTATAAGTTCCTCGATTCTAGAGGTTGTCACTTTGTCGAGATGAGTCGAAAGCATAATATTTCTCCTCTAAATGATGGCTTTCGAGAAGCACTTTATAAAAATGAAATCAATCTAACTATTGTTGTAAGATATTTAGCTTTATCAGTATTGCTGGCTATTTCGGAAGCCTTAAGTTGTCGGCATTCCTGATCTACATAAATGAATACTATAAGCCTTTCCCGAAAACTTAACCCCTCTGTTTGGTTGTCGAGTTACTATCGAGGCGAAACTTTTTATCCGTTTAACGAAATAAGAGCTCATCGACACCATTGAGATTTCATCAGGATAAAAGTGCACCTTCAAAATCATCCCTTTCTGATTCCTTCTCCCTGTTATTCTCATTCTGCAATCCGTAATATTGTAACCCTTCGATTATTCCACCAGCATGGGCTGCCTCGGTGAAGTATACTCGATGAGTCTTCGATTTCCGAAGGTACTCAAGTTCCTCGGTGTGATTAGCCACTACGATGCCCGCCGTCTGACCGACAAGCATGTCACTGTCGTTGCCGGAATCACCCGCTGTGGCGATCTTTTCCAGAGGAATATTCCATTTGCCCGAAAGATAGCGAACTGCTTTTCCTTTGGATGCTCGATGAGGAAGAATGTCGATGAATGTTCCATGGGAAAAGACCAACTTGTATGCCGCCCGTGCTTTTGCCAAAGCGTTGTGAATCAGCGGTAGCGCTTCTTCGGAGGAAGCTCCCTCCTCGAGGTCATAACTGATCTTGAATTCCCGCTGCGCTTGGGGATCCTCCTGAAGATGGAGAAATGGTAGTTTAGCAAGTGTTTCCCTCACCCTATCGGGTCGCCATTTCGTTCGCAAGTGACTTGCCCAACCTTTATCGAATGCATGCTCCTTTCCATAATAGATTTCTGAACCTACGGCGGCAATAATAACATCCGTCTCGTTTATGCCATTTTGTTCAAGAACTTCCGTTACCAAGTCTATGCTGCGACCCGATGCTATCCCAAAGCCTATCTGTTCACGATGTTCGTGTAAAAACTCTCTAAGTTTTGCCAGCGCCTCTTCATCTCCCAGCAAGGTATTATCGATATCTGTGATCAGCATGCTTTCGACTGAGGCGAGTCGTCGGCCGGGGGCGCTTCGCCCTGTCGCGGAAGGCGTCTTGGTTGGTTGTTTGACAACCTCCTTCAGACATTCTAAATACTTACGGCAATGTGTTTTCCAAGAATAATGTTTCCGCACACGGTTAATTCCATTATTTGAATTGCGATCCCAGAATTCCTTATCGGTCAAAAACTTGATAATGGAGTTGGAAAGCTGTTCCCCGTCGTTCACATCTACGAGAATCCCGCTTTCGCAGTTTGCGACGATGTCCTGCGGTCCGCCGTTTTGTGTAGCGACGAATGGCAAGCCCGTAGCCGAGGCTTCAATGGCTGTTAAGCCGAACAACTCCGTAAACGCAGGATTAACAAATACCCCTCGCTTTTCCGCGGCCAAGCGGTACAATTCCGGCACTTCGCGTTCAGAATCATGCCATTTGGGAATTGCAAGTTTGCCGTATAGATCATAACGGTCCATCATCAAGAGCATATCTGTGAGCACTTGCTGCTCGTCTTCTTCCATGGTCGCGATATCTTTGCGAATACCGGCAAATATCGCTAGGTTTGCCAACGCCTGCATTTGCTTGTTCTTGCCATAAGCTTTGATCAGTGCACCGATATTTTTTCTTCTGTCGGGACGGCACAGGGAAAGGATCAGCGGTTTGTCCGGTTGGAGATGAAACCTGCCGAGTTCGTTAGCCATTCGGACACGCGCCTGCTTGAATAACTCATCGATTTCCGCGTGCGGCATGTCGTATTCGTAATATGGGAAGAAACGTTCCAGATCAGTACCGGGGGGAATAACCTCAAATTTCAATTTCTCGTCTTTGTAGTAGTCCCGGTACTGCATATCTCGTTCATGCCTGGTGCTGGTCACTACTAGATCGGCCACGGCCAAGCATGCCTGCTCCTGGCCTATGCGATGGCTGATGTTATACTCGCGATCGGCCGCATCGCGTGTCCATCCCTCTTCAAGCAGGTAGTCCAATTTCGTTTTTCCCAGAGAGTGTCCCGTAAAGACAAAAGGAACATCGAAGACCGAAGCGACTTCCTTACCGATATAACCAGCGTCAGCGTAGTGCCCGTGTACCACGGTCGGTATGCGATGTTCTCTGCGGGTGAAAGAAATCATCGCATCCACGTAATCGTCCAAATATGGCCAAAGCCTTTCTTTGCGTATATACCTTCCCCCTCCGCATGATAGACGGACAAGCCGGCATTTGGGATTCAATTGCTCGATTTGTTTGCTGTAATCCGATGAGACTCGCTTGTCGTTTATTCTCCTGGTGAAAAGATCTACGGCTTCAACCTCGTCGAAAGTGCTCAGCATATTCGCTAACTCAAGCACGTAGCGCACCTGTCCGCCGGTGTCGGCATCTCGACCCATTTCGATGTTCTCGCCTCGTATGAGGCCGTGAACACTAATCATTTGAATATACATTTGCTATATTTCCTCCAAAATGGCATTGGCTCGCGGACGATAGACCGTATGATAAATCGTATGAATGTATTGATCCAGAGCCGGACGATTCATGGTATCCAGATAATCCCAGTAAGAATACACATTTGCTAGTCGCAATATTTTTTTTGCATGGGTCGACCAATTGAATGCTTCTCGTATTCGCTTGACTCCTCCGATGGAGTATTTATCCCATAGCTCTCGATCTTGAATAATCCGTTCGATCGATTCAGCAAAAGCTGCATGATTGTTTGGGTTCCAAACTTCTCCCGATTCCCCGGACACGACAATCTCGGATGGACCACCGAAGCAAGTAACCGCGACAGGAAGGCCACATGCCATCGCTTCGACAACTGTTAAGCCGAAAGTTTCCATTAGGGCAGGCTGCGCGAAAACACCTTTCCGATCTGCAACAATACGATAAATCTCTCCTGTTTCAACTTTATTCAGTCTCGCAGCACACCACCGAACTTGCCCATCCAAGCGGTATCTATCAATCAATTCGTACATACGATTGATTTCATCGATTTCCTCTTGGTCTTCAGACTGTCTGGCGTCTGTTAACGACGAGACTATCAACAGATTGGCCGACTTCCGCAGGCTGGATTTCTTCCCAAAAATCTCCACCAAACCCGATAGATTCTTGATCTTATCTATACGAGCCATAGCGAGAATCGGCGGCAGATTGGGATTCTTCAAGCTTCCCACCGCCTCCTCGGGAGAGTGCGGTCCAAGGAATCGTTCTTCTAATCGTCTCGTCACGGCATCTACTCGCTTTTCTGTTTTTTTATAGGGAAAGAAAAACTCCTCGCTGGCACTCGGTGGTACGATGTTATGACGCGCCAAACGCGGATCCATGCCCGAGACTACACGGTAAAGTCCGGGCATCGAAAAAGTCTCGTACGACTCGAACATCCCCATTTCCGTATCGGTTCCACCAATCTCACGATACGAACTAGAAATGATGAAATCCGCCGCGTTGTAAGCGATGAGGTCCGCCGTGAACTGGAGTGAGAAACGATAGTCCTTCTCCATGTCCGCCCAGTAAAGGTCACTCAGAATATACTTTGTCTTCTCCAACGCATGAACCGCCGCACAATGCGTTACACCGAGATCATCGGCAATTCGGTAAGCCACCAGATTGCCGTCGCTGTAGTGACCGATGATCAAATCGGGTTTACCCATCAACTCCGTGATAACGGTCGCTTTCGACTCTTCTGCAAAAGATTCCAAATAAGGCCAGAGCTGAAATCTGGAAATCCAGTGTGGTATTATCTCCCCATTCAAGTCTCGGAAGGGAACCCTTACTATCCAACAGTCTTCGGTACCATGTAACTTCTCTCGGGCTACGTTACATGTTGTGTTTTCGGAATCGGGAATTAAACGGGTAAGAATGATAATCCTCGGTGCCGCCTCGATGCCGGATTCCTTAAATCGGCGCACAAGTTGCCGCTCGAGGGAGCGTGCCTGGTCGAGAATGTATGTGACCTGACCCCCTGTATCCGGTTTCCCCATCACTCCATCTTGCGCGAACCAACCGTGCGGAGAAACCATCAGCACGGTTTTCACCAAGGGAAGTCGTCCTAGGAACGACTCGAATCTTGCCGGATCGGAAGAATCCATCACTCTGGCCAAAAGAGACAGGTTATCTGCTATATCGCCGACGGTGGCGCCCCAGCCGGGCTCGAAACCATGCACCCTCATTTCGTGCGAGACTTCCGAATAGGATTGATCATTTGAATGTTCGGTCAGTATCGACCTTACATAGTCTAATTCCTCCAGGAGCAATTCCGTACTGGATAAATGATCGTTGACAAGAATATCCGCGCCATCCAATTTGCAGCTTTGCAGGAACTTCAACAGGACTCGTCTAAATACGATGGGGTTTTGGTACATTTGACCCGACAAATGGCGATTGAGAAATGAAATCCCTTCGCCCATTTCGGTAGGCTCGTTTACCTTGGGGAAGTTTTGAAAGAACGGTTGAAAATCAAGTTCGAGGCCGCTTTTCGCAGCCACTTCGTATCCCTGGATGTAAGCATCTTTGACTTCCAGATACTGTCGCCGATCGACTCTTTCTAATGTTTCCATCTCGGGATGCAGTCTGACAATACTTTTCACGCCTATCTTCGGGCGTAAAAGAGCATATGTGTAGTCAGAATCGACGATGATCTCCTGACATCCGTGAAACATGCGGCGCACAGCCTTCGCCGCCAGTATGTCTGTATCCGCATCAGCTTCCAAAAAAACTTCCAAACGCTGCTGAATCTCATCTGCTAGAAAGAACGACTTTTCGCCAACACCCAAAGAAGCACAGAAACGCTTTGCGGTAGGGAGATGTTCAGTCTGGATAATCCTGTTTGAATTGTCTTCGCGAGGATTATGCTGAATAGGCTTAGTTGATTGATGCATAAATGTTTAATTCCTTAAAGAGGATCAACAGCTATTTGGATGGTGCACATGGTGGCTTTAGCACATGACTAATAACACTGCTTTCTTTGCCTATTGAGATCACTCAAGTGGAGGATCTCTGGTCACCCGATCCCCGCACCTCAATTTCGTTAAGGATTCGAGTTACACCATCGAGTCCAAATACAGCCTCTTGAGCCACCTGTTTATGGTGGTAGCTGGAAACATTACCTCGCAAAACTAGAACGCCACGGTCACAGTTGCACGAGACGTTTCTTATGTCTGGGTAGGGATTTTTCTTCAAATGGTCCTTTGCGGACTTGACGACCTCACTTGAAAACCTTGGTGAATTTGGCTTCAAATGCTGATATGAACTCATGGCAATAACCTCCATGTATTCCAAATTAGCAACGTAACATACACTGACTTCGAAAGAGATTCCGTGTACAACATACATTCTAGGCCACACTATGTACGCTAGCGTAACTCTGGTTGCCATACCCTGGTGTGATGAAATTATTTCTCCTTCGAATGAAATTCTTTCTTGGCAATGCTCCATGGCAGAAACTAAGTCGTCAAAAAATCATTTTCCGAATCTTCGTGAATGGCACTCCATTCCCCCTCTCATGATTACACCTCCCGAGATCAGCTTTGCTGTTTGCGAGTTGGAACATCATTGCCGGAAAGTGCTTCGTCAATTATGCTGTCAAGTTCTGATTCCGGCGTTCTTTCTTTAACATTCGGTTGACGTTGAGAACCTTCCAAAATCTCCGAGGAAGCGTGTTTTTTTCGATCGCAGGAACCCTCTTTACCTAGTGTGGAATTTTTTTCCGTCTCAATGGACGCATCAATCGCTTTAGCAATCTTAACCGCCTCGCGGATTGATCGTTCCATCCAAGTGGATTCTTCACCATCTTTCACCTCGCCGCGGACAATGTAAGCCGCAAATATCCGAGATGCCATGTCAGAAACGACTGCTTTACTGTGTTCTAGAGAGATATCGGGTTTTGTCATTTTTTTCACACTCCGATGAGTTTGTTGAAGATGATGATTGACAATATTCAAGCACTAGGGAAATTCCGGACGTGGCTGGGATATCCATTCCTGAACAGTATCAAACCTAGTGTCAGGTATGATGTCGCTTGAATGTCTAATATCCACGGTATTCCTGGAATTTAAGGGCGAGAATGAGCAACCCGAAATAATGGCCAGGAATACCACTGCGACAATTATCCATAACAAAATATCCACAGCCCATTTTGAGGCCATCTTGAAAAAAGCTTTCCGACATTTCGTATCGATTTCGTGCACAACAACCCTCCGCGAATTATATCTTGAAATATAGTAGTGACGAATACTAGGTTTTTGTCTGGCTTCTCTCAAAAATTCATTCCCAGGTGATAGATCAGCTTGGCACAAAAACATCCTTCGCAACCTCACGCAGTTACTGTTTGGCGTCGTAACCAATAATTGATCCCGTCCAAAACGCCGTCTGCATATTCTTGTTCTGAATGGTAGACATCGGGAGACTGAAGGGCCTTTAACTCGGATTGAGCGTTGCCGACAACAACTCCTCGAAATCCATGCATGAACATGGGCAAGTCGTTACCGGTGTCTCCGCAAACTACCACCTGCTTCGGTTTTAATCCCCATTCCGATGCCAGAAACGCCGCCGCTGAACCTTTATGTATGCCTGCCGGTAGCACATCCAGGTCGTGATTGGAACTGTAAACCATTTCCGCTGAGTAGCCATGCTCCGAAAGTCGACGTCGCATTTTGACCAGGTCGGAAGTGTTCAATCCATCTGCATGGAAGCTTAACTTGAACTCCGTCTGCACCTCGTCAGGCTGCAGTACCAATTTACTTGATACAGTAAGAATGTCACAAATGCCTTTCACATCCCAATGCCCCAAGCATTGCGGCCAAGCGTCAATATGCTCTCCGCCGGGATACAGGCATATCCTAGTGCCAACACTTGCGATCACTGCCTCCGGTTCCGGCAACTGTGTCGAATGTATTAACTCTACAATCGAGTCGAAGAAACGCCCCGAAGCATAAACTAATCGAAATTGATCCCCGTGAGTGGTATACCATTCGGTAAAACGACTCAGGGCATCGTCATTGCCCAATAAAGTACCATCCAAATCGCTTACAAGCATTCGCATGTGTGTTACTCCTTCTGCCAACAACATGCGTGACTGGTGGAACCAGAATGTACTTTTTTACATGGCCGGCAAATCCTGTTAAATTGAATTATTCGTATTTCAACGATGTTTTACAGCCGAAACGGTCAACTCCACCCTTCCAGCCGGAGGATGAAACAAAACCGTGTCTCCCTCATTTGTTCCCTCCAAAGCCGTCGCCAAAGGACTGTTGGATGGGATTTTATTCTCTGCATAGTTTACTTGTCCCTCCGGAACAAGGTGGAAAACGTCCCCCTCGCCTGGCGTAAAGCCAGTCACTTTCACCGATGATCCTAAAGAGGTTTTTGAAACTCGTTTTTCATTCATTTCCCACTCTCCTGTTTGGTTTTAAGGAGATTTGGACGAGCATTTTTTGCATCCGTACTATTTCTCAATTGTGTATTGTGGATGGTTGGCAGCCGAAAATTATCAAATTTGAAAAACACGACAGCCCATGAAGCGTCTGAGTCAATTGTGGCATGAATTATTTATAAACGAAGTTAATGATTAAACCTTCTTGTTCCCAGGCTTAGGAGTATATATGCATATATAGCAATTATTATGTACACAAACTAATAAGTCAAGCCGTGATTGCCAATTACGGGTATTAATGCCTTTTTTCACGAGAAATACGTAGTTTGCTATATTGAAATCAGAAATAAAACATTTTCTACACAGATGATATTCACGCAAATAATTCAGGCTCTGTGCAGAAAGAAAGTCGTTCTAAAAGTTCACGAAAACAAGTATGAAATAGATGTTTTTAGAGGACTCAAAATACCAAACCTGATGACAGAAATTGAACTGTTTCTACCCGGGGAATATTGTGTCAACTGTCAATGAAGTCAAAATGCGTCTTGCCGAAGACCAAGAAGTAGTCCAAAGCTTCCTGTTTCGGCGACTGAATCCAGTGCTCAATGGATAGATTCAAATTTGACGTTTTCTGACCGACAGGTGTTACCTGGATCCTTTGGCCCTGAACACCCGGTCACACTTTTTGAGAAGGCGATAAGTGGTCTCTTATGAGGATCTTGCATGGAAACCATTATCTTGGCAGATAGCGCGGAATATAGCGGCAGACTGTACCCACACACGGCAGACTTGCGGGTAACGCGTTCTGTCAATTACACACGGTGGCGGTTTACGAATCCGTCTAGCTTGCTTACTTTCTAAGAAAGTTAATTTCCGTTAATATGGGCCATTCTCCACCGTCGGCGGACGTAAATAGAGCACGATACTGCATGACAAGGGACCCAGTTGGGACCGACATCTGGGCCGCCGGCTGTTTTTCGAAAAATGTCCCTTCGCCGCTTGGGCCTGTCCATTTCGCCGCGGACAATTCTTTTTGTGTTGAGGCATAACGTACTTGCGTCTTTAGCCTGCTACCCGGTGTTTCTTCCGCTTTCCATGACAGACGTAATTTGCTGACACTGCCAGGTAGCTTGATCGGAGTGGAAATATATTCTTCTTCCAGTTTACGGGTGTAGAGGTTGCCCGCGTCTATCATCTGCGAGTAGTGCGCGCCGAATGTTGGCAACTCAGTGCGGCGATGTGGATTGAAGCCCTTGGGGCCGTTCCAATAGATGAAACTTGTTTGTACGTGCTCGCCGTCTTTTACGTGATTATGTACGATGATTTCCGGGTAGCCGTCACGATTAAGATCGATTGTTTGTAAACCCAAGGCCGATTCGGCCGGTAGCTCGGTGCGGCGCGAGTTGAGATACTTGCCATCCTTTCCGCCCCAGTAGACAAACACGGGAACCGAACGGGTGTTCTTCGCCTTATAGTTCGATTGTGCTATATCTAGATAGCCGTCGCGATTCAGATCGGCAACACACAACTGCCCTACTTCATGGCCCTCCACTTTAAATGCTGCTTGCGCTTGCGGCCGTCCGTCGCCACGGCCCCAAAAGATGCGGGTGGGTTCAGTGGGAAATTTGGTTTTCGGATCGAGTTGGCCGCCGACGACAAAGTCGAGTTGGCCGTCGCCGTTGAAATCGGCAAGTGCCATAGGACCGGCTCCGACTTTCAGTACCTCGCAATTCTGTGTGGAAAAGCCGTTTTTACTTCCCCAAAAGACCTTGGGATCGCCGATGTAGCCTTGGATGAAGATCAGATCCAGCCATCCGTCGCGGTTGAGGTCGGCTATCTGATGCATTCCCAAGTATTCCATCGACACGGGCAGGACCGTTTTGCGAGATTCGCTATATGCATCCTCGCTACCCCAGAGGATAATGCCGGCATTTTTGCCTTGATCCACGCTCGCGAATGTCAGGTCCAGATAGCCGTCGCGGTTCAGATCGGCCGCATGAACGGTGTATGCCCGATAACGAACCGGAATGTCGCTGCGGCGGGTCGTGGTGAATCCATCAGCGCCGCCGCGGTAGAGCCAGGCGGGCGCAAGCCTATCGTCGCCGTAGGCAACGTCGTTCATGCGCGTAAAGAGTATGTCATTGAATCCGTCGTCGTCAACATCGGCGGCCAGGATGCCGTAAGGACAGTGGGCCGGCAAAGGAGTTATCGAGGCGGTCGAATAGTAGTTGTGCGGATTGCCCCAAAAAATATTAGTATGCAAACCCTGGTTGTAGTCGCCGCCGCTGTTCTGATTTACCAGCAGAATATCAGTCTTGCCATCGCCGTCAAGATCGGCAGTCCGTGCGCTAACCGCGCCGAATCCCTGTAGATCGCTGCGCAGGTACGGCGTGAATCCGCTCTCACTGCCCCAGTATATGTACGATTGCACATCGTAGGTCACATTGTCGCCCGAGTTGGCAAACACTAGATCTGTATGACCGTCGCCGTTAAGGTCGGCGGCCGATACATCTTTGGCGCCGAGCGTAGGCAGTTCGGTGCGCCGATCCGGCTCAAATCCGGTTCTCGAACCCCAGTAAACCAACGAATTCGTGCTTTTGCGGCCGTCACGTGAATGGACGGCAATCGCAATATCCGACCAGCCGTCTGCGTTAAGATCGGCAATGCAAGCATTGCGGGCATCGGGGGCTGGTAATTTTGCGGATGGTTTTGTGTCCAGGCCGTTTTTGCCCCCCAAGTGAATCAAAGCAAAACCTTCTTTTACGCTTACCGCCAAATCGTCAATACCGTCTTTATTGACATCTCCCGCCTGCAGGCTGACCGGACCGGCGGTGGGAAAGTCTTCCACGCGGGTGTCGGCATAGCGTTTTGCGCTGCCCCAAAATATTTTGATGCCCTGGTTTTCGGGAGCAGTGCAAGCAAAAGCGATATCCGGCCGGCCGTCGCTGTTGAAGTCGGCAACGGATACGTCGTATGAAATCCCCGTTTTTAAGACCGCGCGGCGCGATGCATCAAAACCGGTGGGGCTGTTCCAGTAGATAAAGGCGTCGCCGGAGGTTGCGGGAGAAATGCTTTCCAGCTTCGGCTCCGTGCCGTTGTTGGCAAACACGAGATCCAGGTAATTATCGCCGTTAAGGTCGGCGGCGGCGACTCCCGATGCCCAGTTGGTGGGCAGTTCGCTCTTGCGACTTGCCTTGAAACCGTCTTGATCGCCCCAATAGATAAATGCCGCGCGCACGCCGGGATAGTTATGAATGTAGTTGCAGAAGACGATATCCGCAAAGCCGTCGCGGTTGAGATCCGCCACGATGGCTCTGCCTCCGCCAAAAGCGGGTAGCCGCGTGAAATGCCGTTGGTCGCTGTCGAGCAATCCGAAGACAAGCTGTGCAAGCGACCGCTCCTTGGGCAGTTGCGGCATAAGCGACTTAAAACCATTCGCACGGTTCCAATAGATCAAGGCGTCGGCTACCTCGGTCATGGCATGGTCGTTGGGAATGATTACGTCGACATGGCCGTCTTTGTTCAAGTCCCATTTATTAATCACCTGCACGCGGCCCTTGCGCGAAACATAGAGATTAGCTCCCGAGTTGCCGCACGTTCCTTTAATAAAGTCATCGAAACTGTCGTGTTGTGCGACAACCGTCGCTACGGGATCATCGCCGGCAATGCAGCCTGCGGCTATCACCAATATAAACGTCTTCCAGACAAGAGATCGAAACGCGGTTCGAGCGTGTGGCGTGTTCATTACGGATTCTCCAAGGGGCGTGAAACGCTTGTCGTCATCAATTTATCTCTGTGGTGGCATGCTGTTCTGTGCAAACTCAGTCAACAACCTTCAGCAAGAACCGGCCGACCCCACCGTTGAAATGATGCTTGGTCACGGTGGCGTCATGTCGCACGCCCGTACCCGAATAATAGACCCAGTAAGTGCCCTGTTCTTTTCCCGGCATCGCGCCTGCGGTGACATATAGGCCCTTGCTGTCGAATCCTATATTCGGTTGATAGTCATGTTTCGTTCCTTCCTGTTTAACGCTCTTGCGCTCAGTCCTTCATGCAATTCGACGATATATTATAGCAGATTAATCACAACCACATCCTCCGGCGGCACGCTGACTTTCACATGACTGTTGTTAAGGGTGACGTCCGTCCGTTGGTGAATATCGGTGGCTCTGTGGTACTTGCCGGGCACGGCAATCAATTCCGTATAAGTCTGGGAGCGACTGTTGTTGAACACTGCCAACAGGCCCTGTTCACCGTTTTCCATGAGCCGCGGTCGCAGTTCCTGGCCTTTCACCTTTGGTGTAACTTTGTCGCCCAAGATACGCCGAACGAGCGTGCCCGCGCCGTTTTGCCGATTGAAAATAGACAGACCCAGAAATGTACCGAAATAGTAGGCTTCGCCCTTACGGTAATGATTGTGGGCGGCAAGACAATAATCCTTCCAGCCACCGAGCGATCGAGCAGTGGTGAGACGCAAGGGAGTTACAAAGCCATAGGCATTGAATGAAGTCTCCAGCGGATCAAATATTTTTATCTGAGGAGAACAGTGGACTTCCTTTTCGAAGGAGCCGACAAACGGTTGGCCGCCGGACGGCTGATAGTCCGGCCAGGTGTAGTAGTTTTCCTCTTCTTCAAGGCCGCACACTTCGGCCAGGCCAAACGACGGAATTCGAGGCTGCAGCATGCCGTTTCGATTAAATAGCCCTAGGCTGTTCTCGGCAATCAGCGTCCCGCCGTTGCTGACATATTTGCGTATCGCGACCGCGGCTTCTTCGGTCAAGATGTAGTGAATCGGCACGATCAGAACTTTTTCCGTTAGACTATCGAGGTCTTCGAATGTAACCCAATGCGTATACAGATCCGAATCCCACACCTGCCGATGGTATGCCACGTGAGAATGGGAGATCCACTTGTCGTTCCCTTCTTGCGCAAACATAATTATCGAACTGCTGGGGTCGTAGAGCATGGCCACATCGGCGGTTGGTACGTGATCGATAAAGAGTTGCTCGTATTGCCGCAGCAGCTCGAAGTTGCGGGCGGCCTCTCGTGCTCTGTGTGTGGTTTCGCCGTTAAAACGGATGAGACCGTAACCTTGGGCTTCGTTGCCCGTGCTCTCGGTCAGGTAGCACCAATACATTATTCCTTTGGCGCCGTAGAATGCCGCAAGCCAGTTCCAAGAGCGAATATGGTTTGGCAGTGGCCGCGGGCACTTCTGCAAACCGATGCTGTGGCAATATCCGGCCTGCATCTCGCTGATCCAATATTCCTTGCCGCGGGCAGCGCTTTGAGTAACCTCGACGGCCGCGGCGGCCTCCGCCGTGGTCCAGTTTTGCGCCATGGGAGCCATGGAAGTGCCCCACATGTCAACTTCCTTGGCCAGAGTGAAATTGTTGATGCCCGACTCGATACGCGCCAGCAGCGGCGGAATGCCGCCCGAGTGGCTCATCACAAAGCGCTCGGGATCGGCCGCTTTAAGAGTTTCGTAACGCCAGCGCATCTGCCGCTGCAGGTTGTCGAACCAGAATTGCCACCAGTCGAGCCAGTCGGCGTAGTTACCGTGCCGGCGCGGCGGATTGATTTCGTCCCATTCGCCGTAATATCGCTTCCATGCCGCGTTGAGCGCCTCGACGTTTTCATACCTTTCCATCAACCACTGACGAAACCGTCTTATCGATTCGGGACAGTAGCAATAGAGTATATCACTGGTGTGGGCCCAGTAGTCGGTGTTCCAGTTCGGCTCGATATGCGGTTCGTTCCAGCAGTCGTAGCCGAGCAGTGACGGATGCCGCTTGGCCGACTCGGCCACTTCCCTGAGAAACCGCTTGGCTTCATCGATGATCACATCGTTGTCCAGACACAGGCCCGGATGACCTCCCGCCGGATGGTTGTCGTTACCGCTGAGTTCAGCGGGCATGCCCTTGGAATTCACATAACGGCATTCGGGATGCTGTTTTTCCAGCCAGTAAGGCGCGTCTTCCAGGCTGGCGTTAACGATAACATTCAGTTCGAACTCGTCGCAAATCGACATCACTTCTTCATATTCGGAAAAGTCGTAAACGCCCGGTTTGCGGCTACAGGAGTTCCACTGGCAGAAGTTCTTTATCACATTGAAGCCGAGTTCCTTCTTGATCTTCTCCAGATGGAATCTGTGCTGGTGGCGCG
>JAFGTN010000211.1 GCA_016934075.1 Pirellulales bacterium | reverse complement strand
TCCGTTTTCAGTCCCGCCTTTAGGCGGAATATGGGAATCCTGAGCTGTTTTTGCGACGCGTTTGCCGCCTAAAGGCGGAACTACCAACGACAAATTGCTTAATTCAGACATTCGAATCTAGACATTGCCAATTTAGTCGTTTTTCCAGCCATAGTACACTAGCAAATTGTGCAAAATTAGCTCCAACTTGCGCAATAAGCGTTCATATTGCGTACAATAGAGCGTGTCAAGGGTTACAAGCACCCGTGAACCTGTCATTTTGAGGTATCAGGAATATGACTAATAACCAGCCCAGAACCGTTGCATTGCTCTTCCCACCGCGAGTGTCGCATCTTGAGCGGGCTGCAAGGGGAATTGTGGATTATGCTACACGCCATGGCGGATGGAAGTTCGTGGTTTGGACCGAGCGTTTCGGTGTCGGCATCGGCAGCCTGGTGGGCTGGAAAGGTGACGGGGCGATATTGCTGATAGATACCGAAGGCGACGCGCTGACAGTCGAGCAATTACATATTCCCGTGGTCAATATTTCCGGAGTAATGCCGGATGCCGGTTTTCCCAGAGTGTTGATCGACAATCATGCGGTGGGGATCGCGGCCGCCGAACATCTTTTGGAACGTGGATTTCGTCGTTTCGCTTATTACGGCATATCCGATCTTTGGTACTCGCAATGCCGCTGTGAAGCCTTTCGTTGTCATGTCGAGGATGCCGGTATGGAGTTCCAGGACTTTACGGTTGGCGGAATCGTGGATCAACGGCCCTGGCATCACGACGAGGACGAACTTTGTGCTTGGCTGGAAACCCTGAAACCACCGGTGGGATTGATGGCTTGCAGCGATCACCGCGCCAGGATGGTGGCCGATGCGTGCAAGCGGGTCGGACTAGAAGTGCCCAACGACGTGGCGATCATAGGCGTGGACGATGAGAGAATCATTTGCGAACTTGGTGAGCCGACACTGACGAGTATCGCTCGCAACAATCTGAAAATCGGTTACGAGGCAGCCGCGCTGTTGGATCACTTGATGGCGGGCGAGGCTCCAGATTGCACGGATGTGATGGTTAAACCGGAAGGCGTGGTGCCGCGGCAGTCGACCGATATCGTTTGCGCCGACGATATTCATCTTGCGGCGGCCATTCGATATATCCGTGCTAATATCGGCAAGCCCTTCGACGTCAAGCAGCTCGTGGCCAGGATCCCGGTTTCCAGGCGTTATGTGGAAAATGGTTTCAAACGGCTGTGGAGCATAACCCCGCGACAATATATCGTTAACCTGCGTATCGATCGTGCCAAGCAGATGCTTGCCGGCACCGAACGCGAAAAAATCGAGAACGTGGCGAAGGCCTGTGGATTCAATAATCCCCTGCAATTTCGCCGCGTATTCAAAAGTAATACCGGATTGTCGCCGCGTGAGTATCGCCGGCGGGAAACGGCAGGTCGATTAGGGCGCCGGGCAACCTAGACAAGGATCAGCATGAACTCGAAGAAGTTTGATATATCAGTTGGTGATACACAAGGAGTATGCATAGAACCGCTTGCGCCGGAAAGGTTCGACTTCGAGGCCTTCGCACAACACGAAGAAGAAACGGCAGCGATCTGCCGGGCATTTTGGGATAGCAAAACGGGCGTTGCCGTGACGCGGCGTTTTCGCGTGCCCGAGGTATATTCCTTCGGCTGCGGCGACATGCAGAGGTCGCTGCAATTGCAGCTTGCGGCCCTGCAAGTAAGTACGCAATACGCGGCCGACATACCGAATTACCTGGAACCTTGGTACGGTATCGGCACGGTCGCATCTTGTTTCGGAGCCGAATACATTTGGGCCGAGAACCAGGCGCCGGCCATCGAGCCGCCTTTCGGTACGCTCTCGGAAGCCTTGGATTATGAGCCGATTACAGTTGAGAAAA
Organism: Pirellulales bacterium; assembly: GCA_016934075.1. GTDB lineage: Bacteria > Planctomycetota > Planctomycetia > Pirellulales > Thermoguttaceae > JAFGTN01. The sequence continues at coordinate 3,677 of JAFGTN010000211.1, read as the reverse complement.
CGTCAATCGGGCGACATACGATCGAGATGATCGAGTACTTCATGGAAACGACCGGTGGGCGGTTGCCCATGTCGCCGACGGATACGCAATCGCCATGGGATATTACCATGATGCTGGTGGAGACAAGCAGCCTCTTGATGGAAACCATCGATAACGCCGGTGTCGTTCGCAAGTTGGTCGATCACGTGGCCGATTTGCTGATCGAGTTCAACGGCCGCCAGGTGGAGTTGATCGGCGAAAATCTTGTTTTGCCGGGCCATGGCTTTGCCAGCTCGCGAGAGTTTCGCGGACTGGGGATGAGCGACGACAGTTCGTGCATGATCTCGCCGGGGCAATACACTGAGTTCTGCGCGGCGGCAAACTCACGGGTGGGGCACGTTTTTGGTGGACCGTGTTTTCATTCTTGCGGTAACTGGTCAAAATGGTTGCCCGCCGTTATGCAAACCCAAGGACTTCTGGTAGTCGATGGGGCCTTTTCACCACAGACCGATCCGAATCCAAATCCACCTCGGGCGTTTGCGGAGTCATTGGCCGGCTCCGGCGTGGTGCTCAATGCCCGAATTGTGGGCGACGTGGACGAGATCGAGCGAGTTACGCGAGAACTCTGGCTGCCGGGCATGAAGTTGATCGTGGTGACGTATTGCCGGACACCGGAGGAACAGGCGGAGGCCTATGAGCGGGTGCATGAGATCTGTGTGTAAGATGGTTCATGAATAATCTGTGGGCTAAGCCAGTGATTGGCGATATTTTTTCCGATAAGCCGTGGGAGTCATTCCGGTTTGGGCTCGAAATTGTCTGGAAAAATAACTCTGGTCGAAAAAGCCGGAACTCAGAGCAACTTTGGATACGGGCTGGTCGCCGGCGGTTAGTGCCTGTGATGCGGCATGGATGCGAACGCGGAGGATGAATTGTTGAGGAGTAATTTGGAAAATCTGCTTGAACTTGCGGTCGAACTGGCTCACGGAAAGGCGGGCAGCGGACGCCAGAGTGGTGACGTCGATACGGTCGGAGTAGTTGGTCAGAACGTGGTTGATGATGGCTTCCATTTCCTGGTAAGGCTGGAAAACGGCACCGGCTTTTTCGAAATCTCGCATAACGCCTGCCGTCCCGATCGCCTTTCCGCCGTCGCCGTAAAGTGGGATTTTGCTCGATATGAACCATTTCAACTCGCCGCGATGGTTGGGTACCAGCCAGGCCTGATCCTTCACCGGTTTGCGATTTCGCATCACCCAGCGGTCTTCCTCGATGTAGTGCTCGGCCAAATTGCGAGGATAGAATTCCAGATCCGTGCGTCCAAGCATTTGCTCTTCGCTATCGCTGTTGGTCAGCGCCAAAACCCCGCTACTGACGGCCACAAAACGGCTATGCTCGTCTTTTGCCCAAAAGTACAATTCGGGCAGACAATCGAACAGGCGGCTCAATTGCATCGGGCTATCGAGTCTGCCGTGAAATTCTTCAAGGAATTGACTAATATCTTTCATGCGCAAATAATACCAAATATCGATTCCTGTATACAGTACGCGTACAGAAAAAATGTAGATTAAAACGATTGACATGAAACCGATTTCGAATAATCCCCTGGGAAACGACAGCCTTTTGCCCGTCGATATCGTCCTGGGCCCATCTTGGTGGCATCGGCACGAGGGAATCACTTTTGACGAGGACTTTTTTTATCATCCTGCACGGCGGGTGGAGGTCGAGCGGCGGATGGAAAAGGTGCTCTACGACCGTTGGGGACGGCACGACCTGGGTACCGACCGCGACAAAGACCTGCCTTGTGTGGGGGCGGTGCATCTGGCAGCCGGATATCTGGTTTCACAGATGCTGGGCTGTCGGATTGAATATGCCGACAACGAGCCGCCGCAAGTTCTGCCGGCCGACGTCGAATCGCTGGAGATTTCACCGGATGCGGCTTTCAGCAGCCCGGCCTACAAGCGGCTGGACGGCATGCTCGAGGCCTTGAAGACGAAACACGGATACTTGTGCGGCGACATCAACTGGGGCGGGGTATTGAACGTGGCCTTGGACCTCCGCGGCCAGCGATTGTTCATGGATATCATGGACACGCCCGATGAGGCGGCCCGTTTCATGGGCGATATTTATGAGGTTATTCGGCGTTTTACCGACGACTTGACGCGCCGCACCGGCACGACCTCGATCAGTGTCAATCGCATTGCATCGCATTTTCAAGAGCCCCTGGTATTGCACAGCGAATGTTCGCACACGATGATATCGGTCGCCGACTACGAAAGGTATCTAATGCCGTTCGACGTCCAGTGGAGCCGTGACAAGCGACCATACGGCATCCATTACTGCGGTACCGATCCTCACCGCTTCGCCGAAACCTTCGCCAAACTACCCCACCTAGACTTCCTCGACGTCGGCTGGGGCGGCGATGTGGCCAAGCTTCGCGAACATCTGCCCGACACGTTCCTCTGCATCCGCTACAGCCCCGTGGAAATCACGCAGCAAACGCCCGACGAAATCCGCGCGACACTGCGACGCTTGATCGAAGAATCGGCCAATCCGCGTCTGACGGGCGTGTGTTGTATCAACATGGACGATACTGTTACCGATGAGCAGGTGGGCGCGATTTTCGAGACAGTGGAGCAACTGCGCGAGGAGTATGCGGGGTCGTGACGGGTATCAAATTGACGATTAATACGCGTTCTAGTTTGAAACTGCGTTTGCATATACATAGAAGTAGCGTGTTTTCCCGAAGGGTAAACATGCGGTCAAGCGCAGGATCAATGGATAATTGGTAGAAAAGAAGAGAAATAGCCGTAAGTGCAATCAAAAAAGCCCCTTACGGGGCTTTTTAAGCGGATGGGGAGGGATTCGAACCCACGGTACCCGCAAGGGTACAACAGTTTTCAAGACTGTCGCCTTCGACCACTCGGCCACCCATCCAAAAGCTGTTAAATTCTTATTTTATAAGGCTTTGCGGTTTTCGCCGTTTCGGTGGCAACGGCGGTTATCCGCTCTTGTGACACCTTTTCTGACACCCGGTAAGGTATTAGGCATGGAAAACGCCCGGCACTGTCGTGGTGTCAGTATGTTCAAGTCTACCACGTCATCAAAGATCACAAAAGCGGGTAGGCCATGCCTGGGTTTCCGCTTTGGATTCACCCATCGGGCGGATGGTGCAAAAAAGTTAAGAAGCAAAATCATTATTGTGACCATGCTGCGGATGATCCCAACAACACCAGGACCATGAAACTGTGACGGGCCGACAAGCGACTGCAACTCGGGCGCTGATTGTGTTCTATCGGGAGACAAACTGCTCGATTTATTCGTTGCTGATTTTATGAGAAGATAATTTTTTGATTTACGAGATGAGTTTACGGGGTTGACACCACTTAAGTTAGATTCCGCCAGGTGGTTGTGGCGATTAGCGTCATGAAACCAACCTTTCCCGCACACTGAGGCTGCCTGCGTCTGAATCTGCCTTTTTGGTGCTCGGGGAGAGCGTACTTGCCTTGCAGCCGGGCCTTGTTAAACTTACGTAGATGACCGCCATAAGCGCCGAAGCGGCGCAGGAGAGTCACATGTACTTGATGCCATTGCTGACGAGAAACCGACGACATTTTGCCCGCGTGCTGCCCGCCTGGTTACCGCTGGGTCTGCTGTGTGGGTTTGCCTTGGCCCAAGGCGACATGCAATTCCGCCATCAGTTC
>JAFGTN010000210.1 GCA_016934075.1 Pirellulales bacterium | reverse complement strand
GTGCGGAGGTGGCGGAAGATTTTCAAGAGCGCGGCGTCCGTTTCCTCGTTATTCTGGCTATTGGGGTAGGCGAAAGCAGTGGGCGAGAACCCGGCTGCGCGCAAGGCCTTCACGGCCGGCGTGATTTCAGACTGCAGGTACTTTTTGATCCCGTGTTTTTTGGCGAAGTCGACCGCCTTCCGGTGCCGCAGGCTGTGGCAGCCGATTGTATGGCCCTCCTTGCGGAGGCGAGCGAGGCTGTCAATCTGCTGTTTGGAAAGCCGGTCGGAATTGGACACGAAAAAGGTGGCGCGGGCATCATACTGCTTGAAAATATCGGCTGCCGCCAGCCATTGGCTGACGAAGGCATCGTCGAAGGTCAGCACCAAGGCACCGCCGGAAAGGTCCGCTTTTCCAGCATCTTCGGCAAACAGCGAAGGCGCGGTTCCGACTATGGTTATAATTGCGATCAGCAGCAGAGTGGAGATACGGATGGATTTTTTCATTTGATGTTTTGCTTTCATTTAAACTACTTCGAAGTAGTGATACCGATCAATTCGCATGCCTTGAAGGCTTTTGAGTTTGATTTGCCGGTTGGCGGGCGGTTTGGGGCGCTCGTACTTGTCCATCGTCTTGCCTATGTCCTTGACTTTGGAGAACCGCCCGTGGCTGCCCTCGGTGGCGTCCCAGACGGCATATGCGTCCGCGCCCTGGTCGAGGAAGGAACGCATCAATTGTTCCCAGCCGGCGTAATCACGAGAATATTTTGACCATGGGTAGAGAAGCGGAATCAGGCGTATCTTCTCGCGGCCGGGCAGTTGCGCGAAATATTTGAAGTCCAGATTGTCCGGATCGTCGCGGTGGATGTCCTGCTTGTCGAAAAGCTGGCCGGTGGGCAGGAGATCGTCGATAATGCCTTGCTTGACCCAAGCGGCAACGTCCAGGCCCCAACGCCTGCAATCCAGTTCGTTAGCGGGCACGATCACCGATAGCCGTTGGCCGGGTTTTAGCGTTTCCTTGACACGCTTGACGAAAGCCGTCATGACGGTTCCCTGGTACTCCATCCAACGCGGATCGAGTTCGTCCAATGTTCGAGGATCGATGTCATACTTCTTCTTAAATCCTTCGACCATGATCGGCTCGTAGAGAACCACCGGTATGCCGCGGATGAAACACAGACACACGCCGTCGGGATCGTAGTCGGAGATTTCTTTTATCAAACGCAACATGTAGTCCTGGACTTCGGGATATGCATAGCTCAACCGTCCCACGACATTTCCTTCGCGATCGAGGCAGCGAAATTGCGGGTGCTCGTTATAGAACTTGGAGTTTTCCTGGTGATCGAAGGGGAAGGGTGCCTTGAAGGCCTCCATGCGGATGTAGACCTGGAACTCCCATTTGCGCGAGCGGGCATAGTCGCGAACCACTTCCAGGCTGTTCCAGCCCTTTTGCTTCCAGACGCCCATATTTTTATGTATTGCGTTCTGCCAGATGAACTGCCCGCCGGCGCTGGGGTAGAATTGACCGACCTTGGTGGGATAGTTGCAGTTGTCGGCGCAGCCGTTGCCCCAGAACAACATGCGCATGCATGTCCCGTCGGGCATACTCTTGAACGGTTGCAGCAAATCTTGCGGGCTGTTGGCTTGTGTAGTACCGAAAATTCCATGGCCGTCGTTGGTGATCATCATGGGGTAAAGTTTCTTGCGATCTTGCATTTTCTCCAGGCGGACATAGGCCAACGCGCCCGGCGGATGATTGGGGTTGCCCACGCCTTCGAGGATCAAGTCCTGTCCGGTGAGATCGGCTTCTTTCCAGAATGTTTCGCTGATAACCAGCGTGCGGTTGCCGGTCACGTTGATCGGCAGCGTGCTCGAAGACGCGTCTTTACTGAGCTTGACCTTGAACTGCACCGCGTTATATCCGCCGTATAGTCCCAGGAAAATGCGATACTTGCCTTTCGCGTCCAGGCGGACGGTGATCGGCTGTTGCTGCGGTCCACCGCCACCCCCGAGCATCACGCCGGCGAATTCTTCGCTTTCGTAGTGGATTGCTTTCCAAAGATTCGCTTCCCGTGGGTCTTTCTGGAGCAGTTTGGCGTCGACAGCTTTATCGAGCCGGTTGATGAGTATGTCGCCGTTGCCGAACACTTGATGCCCGTCGTCGGCCGTGGCGCATTCGGTAGACATCGCTGTCGTCAAGGTGAGGAAGACAAAACACAAGACGAACAGAATGCATAAAATGGGGTGGACTCTCACGGCAAGACTCCTCGTTACTTGGTTGGCGGGATGTTTTATTTGGTGAGTTGAAGCTGCAGTGTAAACTGGTTGGTGTCGTCGGTCATGTATTTATCGAGTTTGGGCGAGTAAGTTCTCACACGCACGGACTGTCCGTCGGGAAGGAACTCCAGCAGACGGATGTAGCCCGTGGTGGGGCCGCCATCGAAAGGATCGTGATAGGCGGCCATCATCTCGTGCACGGCCTGGCCATGTTCTCCGATGCTCTTCTGCCGGGCTGCGCCCCAGGGCAGATGTCCGCTTAGAACCATGATAACATTTTTGTTTTTGGAAACAAGCTTTTCCCACAACTGTTGGCCGTCGTTGACGTTTTCGCTGCCGTCGTGCGGGGCGCTGAAGGCGTATGATTTGCAGTGCGGGCTGTAGATCTGTTTGTCGCCCTTGGCGGCCCAATCGTAGCGGGTGCCGTCACTGTAGGTGTAAGTGTGGGTTACGATGATCGCGGAGTTTTTGGGGTGCTTTTTGAGAATCTTGTCGGCCCAGGCGACGACTTCATTTCGCGGTCCCCACTCCAGAGAGATTGCGATGTAGTCTTTTCCGCCCGTCGTGAACAAGTGATAGTTATTCTGCGTCTTGTCCGGCTCGAAGGTGCCGCCGAAGGTAGCCATCTTTTTATAGCGTGAAACGGGAAAATAGTCGTTCAGCAAAGTATCGCGACCGGGCGAATTCGCAAACTTCGGTTTCCATTGGTCGAAGTCGTGGTTGCCCGTGGTAAGCGAGTAGGGCACCTCGGCTTTCTCCAAAATCGATATTGCATCGGAAGCGATCCGCCATGCTGACACCGTGTTGCCGCTGGTGATATCGCCCTCATGCAAAACGAAGCGAATATTGCGAGACTTCTTATTGTCGGCGATCCACTGCGTAATGGTGTCGAAGGTCCGCAGCCCCGGGTCGCACCTGGCGTCGGTATAGCGTTGCGTATCCGGCAACACAACCAGCGTCCAGGAACCAGGCACGAAGTCCGGAGGGGCTTCAGCTCGAGCCGAGGGCATACAACCCGCGATACAAACCAGCAACAAGCAAATTGTGATATTGCGCACAACGATGTTTTTCACATTGTCATCCTTCGTGTAGCGTTTGCAGGTGGAACTCTAAAAGATTATTGTCTCCTGCGCCGATCCTGGCCTTGAGTTGATCGGATTCTTTAATGGGAAGGGGAATCCGCTCGGGTCTTTTGGGGCCGCCGGGGAAATCGCTGACCATGCGCCCCGTTTTCTTGAAGGCAGCGATGCTGACGATGTAATCACCAGGCCGCAGGCCTTTGATAGCGGGGATTTGAAAGTTGCCATCGGTGACCACGCCACCGGATCCGGGTGCTGGATTTCCTTGCGCCGGGCGGAAACTGATCACACCGTATTCCAGAGGTCGTCCGTCCACGGTGACCGTACCGCTGACCGGGCCTCGATCAGACCCTCCGCATCCCGTCAAGGCCGTCACCAACAATAAGCAGATCGATATTAAGATCCTGGCGGCAAGGGGCCAGCCGGTAACAACCAATCGACTAATATGAAAATCGTGCATCATGGCCTGTAGTGAGTCACTCCGATAAAACTTCAAAAACTTCCACCGGGAATGACTTCTTGTATATGGAATGTGGATGCGACGGGCCGGGCTTGTGAGTTTGGCGAACCGAGTGCATGCCAGATTCCCAAATCGATGTCGTTGTCGATGAAATGGGTGCTGCCGTCGCACATTGTCACCGTGACCCCACCAGGGTGCATGCTGCGAGCTGTATGTAGTGTTTGGAAGGCGTGATGTAAGCTCCCATCGAACGATACTGTGGGGATGCAAGGTGCCGAACTGTTATTGTCGAGGCTTGCATCATCGGCCGCATCACACGCGAACACATAATCCGGCGTGGGATCGTTGGGTCCGTGATCCCACATAAACGCGGGCCCCGAACTGTAGCTCCACACGCCACGCATGCATCCCCAGTGTCCGGGTAGGATCTCGGCAAGCAGCATGGTTTGCGTGGTGCCGTCGGTAATCTCGCTCAGACGTCTGTTTTCATCCGTTAGAAAAACGCCGTCATACCGATGGGCGTTGCCGTCGAATGGACCTGTACCGAAATTACCACCGTAGCTGATGCGGGCTCGTTCGTGATGCCCCCAGGGTATCCCGTAATCGTGCATGTGAGAGTTTTCGTTCCACATGACTTGCACCAACGGATCCGATGCGCACATGAATGCGGCTATTTCGAGCCTTTGAACGAAATGCATGTTCCGAGTGGTGGGTTTGTGAACACAACTATCCTCCCAGGGAACCATATCGAAAGCCGCTTGCTCGCCCAAGTACTGCAGAATGCGCGCGGGCCAAGGCCAACGGTTTGTGCGCGCGGTTATTTTGTAGTTGCCGTATCCGATGGGAAACTGATCATTTGCTGAGTGGTAATTATGCAAAGCCAAGCCGATTTGTTTAAGATTATTGGTACAGCTCATTCGCCGCGCAGCTTCCCTAGCCGCCTGCACGGCGGGCAGCAACAACGCAATTAGGATGCCAATAATGGCAATCACAACAAGAAGTTCAACCAAAGTGAATCCCTTGCCGTCACAAGAGCGTTTCCTTAACATTCGGAGCCTCCAGTAGGCATAGCAGCTATGGCATCCGTTCTGGGGCAAGCTTGACATGGTGATTGTCAAGATACTTTTGTGCATATGTTTGCAGTATAGCAAATCTGATGAGGCGGTCAATCAAAACGCCTCGTATTTCACCGGAAAGAATCAGCTTGTGTGAATTTTGCGCATATATAACTGCGCAAACTGTTTTGCCATATCGAGGAGAATTGGGTGCGAGTGGAAAAGGATACTTGTACCTCGATAGGCGCGTTGCTACTTTTCCCGTCAAATCCTATTTGGCGGATGAGTCTTTTTTGGCTGGACTCGGTTCTTTTGCCGCCGGGGGACGACTGCGTGGAGTGTTTTTACGATGGCGAATGTCGCCATCTTTTAATCGGTTGCGCCAATGGCGTATTGCCTGCTGGCGCTTAATGGGGATGTCGTCGGGCTTGTAGTATAGCCCCATGCCGGTGATGTTTTGCAGGTTCCAGAAACCGAGTGCCCGTGCGGCGAGTAGACTACTATCGAGCGTGTCGACCAGCATTTGGTCGGCTTTTTCTTTCTGCAATTGGTCGTCGGTGAATCCCCACAACAGACGATACAAGCCGTCCGCGTCGGTACCATATTGGCGTTGGAAGGCTTCGCGAACCTGCGCGGCAACTTGCGGTCCTCGAGACAAGGCCTCGCGAAGGTCGTTGATATAATCGGGTCGCCTGAGCCACTGTTCGGGATCATTCAAAACGGCTACCATTTGATCATAAATCCCCATATGCCCAAGGCAACCTATTGCCAGGCGGCGGACCTCTTTTTTGCGGTGTTCGGCCAATTCTTTCAAAGCCAGGTCTATTGATCGTTCGCGTCCCAGTTCCGCTTCGAGCGTGGCCGACGTGTTGCGTTCGAGCAGGCTGACGGAACCTGCCGAGGTCCACTCGGGAGACGATTCCATGGCCACGGGTTTCTCTGGTTCCGCGGGTTGAAATCCGCTGAGCATCAACTGCTGCGATGCCTTGATCTCGACCGGCTCGGCGTTTTCTTCAATCCATTGCACCTGGCCGGTGATCAGGCCCAGAGTGACTTTCAAGCCGGGCGCTTGGTCCTCGGGATTCCGGCCGGTGGCCAGTTCGTGGGTCACCTCGATCGTGAGCGTGCTCGCACCCTCGCCGAACTTCAACTCTCCCTTGCGTTGCCCTTCGGGTTGGTTGCCGAACGTCATGGCCAAGCGTGTTTCTTTATCGCCCACCGGTTGAATGATTGCCCGACCGTAGTCGATTTTCAAGCCGGGAACGCCCTCGGCGTTGATCGGCTCGAAAGCTATGCGCGTGCCTCCCACCAGTCGAATCGTCGTCAGATCTGCCGTCATGGCAATCACCGGCTTAAACGTCGGCAACGATAACAATTCATGCCCGGGTGTGAGGATATCCTGGGGCGGCACCCGTGACCAATGCTGTTTTTCGGTATCCAGGCGAAGCAGAATGTGGTTGTCGGACATGAACCGCGCAATACGCTGGGGTGGCACGGGAACGTCGGATTCAGCAGCGCCGCCCTTGGACATTTCATCGTCGGGTGCTGGTTGGGGCGACGGCTGCACGGCGGGTGGTTGAGTGCCGGGTTGTTTCAGAACGGTATCGTCCGTTGCGGGTTGACCAGGCGGCACCAGCGATTGAATCGCACCCGCGGGCGTCTCGGCCGGAACTTTGACCGGAGGAGACTGCGCAGGAGTTTTAGCCGGCGATTCGATCGGCGGCTGGGCGGGCGGAAGCTTGGACACCGCAGCGGGCGGGATTGCCGGTGATTTTTCCTCGGCGGCGGGCTGTTTTTCCGCCGCACCAGGCGGCATCGGTTGCTCGACCGCCGTAGTTTTTTCAGCCGGTGTTTCTTTATCAGGCTCGGCTGTAACATCCGTGGCTTTGACTGCGTCGGATTGATCGGCTGGCGCCTGGGTATCAGTTTCATCGGCCTTGCCGGAATCTTGTTCCTGTTGTTCGGTTAGTGTCGAATCGGCCACCTCCTTATCGGCGAAGGGCGATTGGATGCCCAGGAATTCGAGCTGCCCTCCGGCCGCTAAAAGCACGGCGGCCAAACCTCCGGCCAACACCAGCACGACGGCCAGCGGCAGCCAACGTTTTTTGCGAGGTTTGTCGCGGAGATAATCGGGAATTTCGGGTCGAGGTCGAGGCGGGCGGACGGGCTTGGGCGACTGTTCGTCGGTGTCGTAAGCCTCGGCGGCCGCGGCTTCCATCTCGGATTGCTCGGCCGCCACCTGACGCAGAGTATACATGTGCTCGCGGCTCTTGGGATCGATCTCGGCCGGCTCGCCAAGCACCATGGCTAAAATCTGGTGGCAAGAGGCCACCTCGGCCAGGTGCATATCCGATTCCAGGCAAACCTTTTCGAAATCGGGCACGCGGTCATCCTGCAGGGTGTTGTCGAGATACTCGGCCACCGTGTTGGGATCCAAGGCCGTATCCTGTTCGTCCACATCCGGCGCTTTGAGCCGCAATCGCCGCATCACATCGCGAATGCGGTGCAGAAGCGAACTGGCAACCTCGCTCTCTCCCAATTTCTTGCCGATCTCCTCGGCATCCTTCGGTTCGAGGATTTCGTCCAGATATGCCAGTAGGGTTCGTAAGGTAAGTCGCATGATAGGGATCCGTCTATGAAACGAAATGGTTTTGCATCAATTTAAGAGGCTCTAATAGTCTACGAGGCCTTGTAGGCTCGCTAAAAACCGTCTTTCTACTGTTATTAGTGCTAAACGATAGGCAAATCCGTGCGAAAATCGAATATATTGACAATCGTCAATTTTCACTATTGACATATCGACAGTTGTCGATATAGTTAGCCATAGTGGTTTTCAAAGGGAAATCGGCACGGAGAGAAAAGTAAATGGCCCAGAACGAATCTTCTCAGTATCAATTACCCGACGCCGAGCTGGACGTCATGACATGTCTCTGGCGAAGCGACACGCCCATGACCGCGCGGCAGATCCGGG
>JAFGTN010000209.1 GCA_016934075.1 Pirellulales bacterium | reverse complement strand
TCGGTTGCCATATTTCATCTGATATGTGAAATCGGCGTGCGAAGGACGCGGCACATTGCTCATTTCCTTATAATCGCCCGGCCGCTGGTCGCGATTAGCTACAGTCAGGCCGATTGGCGTACCCAGCGTCAGGCCGTTTTCGACGCCGGACAGAATTGTGACCCGATCCGCTTCGTCACGGGGTGTGGTCATATCGCTTTGACCAGGCCGGCGACGGTCCAACTGCGGCTGGATGTCCGCCTCCGAGAGCTCTAAATTCGCCGGGCAGCCATCAACAATGGCTCCCACTGCCTTGCCGTGCGATTCCCCGTAAGTCGTTACTCTGAATAGAGTTCCTATCGTGCTCGACATGTATAACACCAATCTTCGATTGATTTTGCATTTCGGCTCCACTTCGTTGTACTATATCGACATTTTAGGGGATAATGCCATTTTGGAATAGTGCTGACGGATGAAGCTACTTAGCTCGCCAATTATTGTCCGCCGTAACACAGGGCCAATCATCGGTGCGGAAGGGGGAAGCGGGCAGCCCTGCCTTGTTGAACAAATTTGGGACGGCGGCATTATCCCAGCCGAAGCGGACGGCGGTCGGTTCGTTTACCAACTTGCTGGAGACGATAATCGTATCACCATCAATTATCGCCTCGGCAGGCAAGAAATTTCGATCCTTGCCTGCTATGGTAAAATGCGTTAGCTTTCCGCCTTTCGCGGTCAGGCCTCCATCAGCATAGTCGAAGTGCAAACGAACCTTCTTGCCCTCGATCTCCATTGATTTATAGAGCGGACCGGAGAACACCACGTCTTTTCGGTTGTACGTTTGAGCCAGTGCCCAGAGCGCCAGACGCTCGCCCACGACCTGTTTGTTGATCGGATGGATCTCGTTTATGTCGTCTATATCCGTCGTCACCGCCATGCCCGTATTTGGTACTGACAAGGACATCGATTGCGCCTCGCGCAGTTCAGCCGAGATTGGTTTGTCGCCATAGCCGCTCCATGGCGATATCTGTGCAAAATAGAAAGGAAATATATCCTGGCCCCATTCTTTTCTCCATCCTTTGACCAACGCGGGCAACATCTTGCGGTAGGCGTAGGCGTTGACGCTATTCGATTCGCCCTGATACCACAGCACCCCGCGAATCGCAAACGGCATGATAGGCGCAATCATCCCGTTGTATAATCCCGACGGATTCATGTGATGCCCCTTGCCGTAACTAAAAATGGGCAAAAAGTCTTCATCGGATTCCAGTACACGTTTGCTGCACCATGTTTCGATTACCGATCCGCCCGCGGAAGCATTAATCAAACCGACAGGAAGCTTGGTTTCTTTGTGGATTTCCCGGCCAAAGAAATAGCCCGTTGCCGAGAACGATCTGACTGTTGCCGGGCTGCATACTACCCAAGAACCTTGGCAATTTGGGGCCGGTTCAAGCACGTCTTGATACTTGACGTTAAACAATCTTATTTGCGGATAGTTGGCAGTGGCTACTTCCTGGTCCCGATTAATGACCCCCTTGTTATAGCCGCTTACGACTGTCATGGCCATGTTCGACTGCCCGGAACATACCCATACTTCACCAATCAGAATGTTGGAAACAGTTATCGAATTCTTGCCGCTGACGGTCAAAGTGTGTGGCCCGCCCACCTGGGGAATATCGATTTTTAACATCCACTTGCCGTCCGAGCCGGCCTTGATAGACGCATGTGACTTCTGCCAACTTGCCTTGACCTTCACTATCTCTCCTGGCTTGGCCCAACCCCAGATAGGTGCGGCCATCTGCTGTTGCATGACCATGTTGTCGCCGATTATTGCGGGAAGTGTTACATCGGCGTTGCCATTCGAGCCATTCAGAAGAAAAAAGGAAAGCACGAATATTACGGTCTCTTCGAGTCTTCTCATGATGTCGTACACTTTTGAACGAGTTTCCGGGGCAGTGACAGGCAGTTCGTCGGACGATGTTATACATTACATGTCTGATAGCACATGTCGATTTTATTGCTTCTAACAGTGGAGTCAAGTGTCAATGCATGTCTATCGGCCAAGGCAGCAAAGGTGCGTAAATAGGTAAGACGAGACTGACCACCTCGGGCAAAGAACCGGTCGAATCATCTCTGCAATACAGATCCACAAAGCGTAACGCATTATTGATTCTGGGTTTAAGTATTCAACTCTTGCAATTTGGATTATGTAAATCCTTTCCTCGTCGGTTTTCAATTTGAAACTCACTGCTATTATAATCAAAACGACATTCAACCAATAAAGGACAACATAAATGCCAATAGCATCAAACCTTGGATTCCCCAGAGTTGGTCCAAACCGTGAATTGAAAAGAACGCTGGAGCAATTTTGGGCAGGAAAAATAGACGAAAAGGAATTGCAACGGCGTGCCGCCGGGCTGAGGAAACAACACTGGCAGTGGCAGAAGGACGCGGGCCTGGAGCATATCCCCTCGAACGATTTCACGCTCTACGACCATGTGCTTGATACTTCCTTTATTGTCGGCGCGATTCCCTCTCGGTTCCGCGATTTGCATGAATACAGCAACTTGGATCTCTATTTTGCGATGGCCCGCGGCGCGCAGATTTGCTCTTGCGGTATAGAATGTGACGAGAAAGAAAGCCTGGCCGCCCTGGAAATGACCAAGTGGTTCGATACCAACTACCATTACCTGGTGCCGGAATTCGAGCCGGACCAGCAATTCATACTTGGTTCAACAAAGCCACTTGACGAATTTGCCGAAGCCAAGGCCCTCGGCATCCACACCAGGCCCGTGCTGCTTGGGCCCGTATCGTTCCTGCTGCTGGGCAAGTCGCTTACCGCCGATGGCGATACTCTCGATCATCTCGACGCCATCCTTCCGGTCTATGAGAAATTGCTCAAACTGCTAAACAACGAGGGTGCCGACTGGGTGCAGATTGACGAACCTTGTCTGGTTACCGATCTCACGGCAACACAACAAAATGCGATGACAAAAGCCTATCAAAGGCTTTCAACTGCTTCGGGGCTGAAAATCCTTATTGCCACCTATTTTGGCGACCTGGGCAATAATTTCGATATGGCCTTGGGCTTGCCCGTCGATGCTTTACATGTAGATCTCGTACGCGGTCGCGATCAACTAGACCGTCTGCTGGAATCATTGCCGCAAGAGATGTACCTGTCGCTTGGCCTGATCAACGGCCGCAATTTATGGAAGACCGATCTCGAAGACGCCGTCGCGCTTGCCCGCCGCGCCGTCGATGCTTTGGGGCCGGATCGCATACTGATCGGCCCTTCCTGTTCATTGCTACATGTGCCTGTCGATCTGGAACTTGAAACCGACCTGGACGAAGAACTCAAGAGTTGGATGGCTTTCGCTCGTCAGAAGTTACATGAAATCAATATTCTCACCCAGGCAGTTGGCGATCAAGCAGACATCGTGCAAGACGATCTGGCGGCCAATGCTCGCGATATCGAATGTCGCCGCGGCTCGATCCGCACGCACAATCCGGCTGTT
>JAFGTN010000208.1 GCA_016934075.1 Pirellulales bacterium | reverse complement strand
GGACCCGACGGTCCGGAGCGTTTTCTGCCAATCGCCGTGCTGGGAATCGTAGTGTCGGGAGCCATGATTTGTAGCCGAATTCGCAAGAATTCGGATCATTTGAGGTGAAAATGGGAAACGTCCGAATTCCTGCGAATCCGGCTATTCGCTACATTCAAAGATGTTCAGCAAACCACTCCCGCACCCGGCGCCACATTTCAGGCGAGAGCACGTGTCCGGCGCCGGGTTCTATGTAATGGCTGAAGTTCTCCGCCGCGCCGGCCGCGGCATAGGCTTGGGCGATGGTTTCAATTCCATCGCGAACCTCATCGATGGGGCTGCCTTCGTCTTCTTCGCCGAAGTTCAAGAGTAGCGGACGAGGGGCGATTAATGCGGCGATGTCGGGCGTGTCGCCATAGGTAAACCAGCCGGGGATGAAATTGGGGAAGCAGTGCAGGATTTCCGTACGGTGGATGGCCGCATATGTGGGCAAGCAGCAGTTACCCACCAGGCATTTGATTCGAGGTTCCCAAGGGCCCAGCATCCAAGTGTTCGTCGAGCCCATCGAGTGGCCGTAGCAACCTATGCGATCGGTTTGGACTTCGGCGCGCGAGCAAAGATAGTCGACGGCGCGGCGCATGTCGAGGATGTTTTTCCAAGCCATGCACTTGCCGGCCACCACATAGCGGAGGAATTCGAATCGCTCATAGTCTTGACCGATAAGGTTATCATTGCGTCGTTCTTCAAAACACAACGCGTCGGGGCAGAGTACGACATACCCTTCTCTTGCCAAAGCCACGCCCGTGTGATGTATTGGATTCCCGTCCAGGCCTGCCGGCTCGCTTTTACCGAGATGGTACTCGTCGTTGTGTTGATGCCAGACGGCCACGGCCGGGGCGGGATGATCGGCGTCGACACCGTCCGGAACCAGCAGCATGGCGGGCACCCTGTCACCCGGCTCAGCTTCGTAAGTCACCGACTCAATACGATAGCCGTCCTTGTGGATAATCTCTCGCTGTTGAGGGCACAATTCACACGGTTCGGGCCAGGGGCCGCCCAGGCATTGCAGTAGTTTTTCTCGCAGACCTTCGTCGCACATTTTAATTTCCCGAGATTTTGGAACACGGGATTTCGTAAGCCTTTACTCTACCAACATGGATCGTGAGATAATAGGGAGGGCAAACCGCCCGTTGAAAAACTCGTTTTCTGTGAGTTAAGTGGGTCCCGTCTGCCAGACGGGGCCGACTTTTTCAACGGCTTCCTCAGATTCCGTATTTTCCGATCCAGGAACGATAATTGCAAGCGGCATGATCGGATGGTAATATGAAGCACTCCCCCATTTCCCCCACCCGAACACAAGGCTTCGTCATGTCCAATAACGTCTTTTGCCGATTCGCTCGCTTTTTCGTGCTGTTTTTGTTGTTTCCATTCTCGGCCATGACCGCTTCGTCAGCGTTGGCCGAGCAGGGCCAAATTGCGATTCGAGTTACGTCATTCGAGTTACGCCCGAATCTTCTGCCTAACTCGTCTTTCGAAAAGGTGGAGGACAAGAAAGGATCACCCGCCCTCGCGGTCGGCTGGAATTGGCATCCCGGAAAAACCGACGCTACATGCAGCGTCGACGAAAATCAGGCTCATAGCGGCAAGCGGTCGCTTCGTATCACGAACAACACCCCGTTCGGACCTCATATCTACGGCATGTTGAGGGTGCCCGGCGACGTGGCGGTGAAACCGAACACCACGTACACGTTCTCGTGCTATGTGAAGGGCGAGAATATGGGCATAGCCTGGTTCGGTGGCGGTCGAGATTGGTTGGTACGAAGTCAATTCCCCAAAAGTACCGCCGGACATTGGATTCGAATGGAGATGTCATTTAAGACCGATGGCAAGGACGCTCGAATTCCGGTGATGATCGTTACGGAAAGCCCATGCGAACCGTTTTGGATCGACGATGTGCAACTGGTTGAGGGGGCTGAACCCATGCCGATTGTGAAAACGGACAAAGACGACAAGCCCGTCTTGCAGGTTGGATTTCCCGGCGCGCCGGCCATCCGGCATTACGGAAGTATGATAATCCCCGAGTGGAACAGGACCATGTTTCCCCGCGACAAATATGTGTTCACAAATCGCTTGCTTCGCGCCGTGGGTTTTTTGTATTTGCCAAAAGACATGGCCGACGGCAGGCTTGGCTTCCGTCTGGAAACCGGCGACGGTAGAACGCTGGCCGAACAGTCGCAACAGGGCAAGCTAAAGGCGGGCTCATACAAATTGGAGGCTGATTGTTTGCTCGAAAATGTACCCAACATCGGGATTCGTTTCCGAGTAACATTGAACGGAGAGTTGGACGATAAATCCCCAGGGAAAAAAATCGCTTCCGGTTCCAGAATATCGCTGAATGTGGAGCAGGAACGAAACATGATAACAGCCGACGGAGTTTGGAAACTCCTCGGCGAGATCGAACAACAACGCGATAAACTCCATCAGCATGTGCAGACGCTTCGTGAAGCAAAAAAAGATCCGGCATATCCGCTTGTTGCCTTGACGATTTTGGATAATTTCATCAACTTTTCCAGGGAAGATCTTCAACGGGAAGAGGTTGCGAGGGCTTATGATGCGGTCTTGCAGATGCGGGCTTTGGCGATAGCCGCCCGGATGCGGAATTATCTTCCGCCTGTGCCTCGTTATCAAACCGCAAATGTGGGGCGGAGTTTTCGCCTGGAAGGTTCCAAGCAATTGGGAACCGTCCGCTGGCCCGACGGTCGTATCGAGTCGGAGCGGCCCTTGCAGTTCGTGGGCCCGGGGCATTTCGCCCAGGTCAAACACGATATCGAGAAGGCCAATGACTACGGCTTCAATATCGTCCAGTTCGAGATCGGGCCGCGAAGCGTACTTCCCTCCGAAAACGGAGTCAACACGGACGTAATCGACCAGAATCTGGAAATTTTCGACCGCGCGGCCAAGGCCCCGGTGGCGATCAACCTGCTGATTTCACCACACTATTTTCCCGATTGGGCATACGTGAAGTGGCCCCACCTGCGCGACGCCGGAGGTGGTTTTCTGCAAGTCGACGTGTATGCGCCAGAGGCACGGCAGGTTTATGAAAAATATCTTCGCACGCTCATTCCCCGCATCAAGGACCACCCGGCCCTGCACAGTATTTGTCTAAGCAACGAGCCGATCTTCATAAATGGCGAGAAAAGCCCGCACGTGCGAAAAAAATGGCACGATTGGCTCCGCCGCGAGCACGGCGACATCGGCACGCTCAATCGCCGCTGGGGCAGCAAACACGCCGACTTCGATTCGATCGACGTGCCGCCATCGGAAAAATTCGAATCGTCGCCCATCTATGTCGATTACATGCGATTCAATCGCGAGTCTTTTGCCGAGTTCCACGCATGGATGGCCGGCATCATCCGCGATATGGCACCAGATGTACCGTTGCATGCAAAGATCATGGTCCATGCCAACTTCGACCGCAGCCTGCACGGACCTTGGTGTGTTTCGCCGGATCTGTTCGCGCGACTGAGCGATATCAACGGCAACGATTGTTGTAAATACTATCGTGGCGCCGGGTCCTGGGCTTGCGATTGGCTCGAAGAGAACATGGGCTATGACTTTCAGCGCAGCATGGGCAACAAACTGGTTTTCAACTCGGAAAACCACTTGATACCCGATCGCAACTTAGAGCCGGTGCCGCCCGAGCATATATTTAATGTTTTCTGGCAAGGGGCCGTGCACGGCCAAAGCGCCACGACCACCTGGGTTTGGGAACGCAGCTACTCCTATACATCGGACATAACCGGCAGCATTTTGCACCGGCCGCTTTGCACCGAGGCCATGGGCCGGGCCGGGTTGGACCTGATGCGGCTGGCACGCGAGGTCGGCGCGCTGCAGAACCTGCCGTTGGAAGTCGCCTTACTCTGGTCGCCGGCGTCGATCGTGCGGGACCGCGAACACACCACGCTGGTTAAGCAGGTTTACGAGGCGTTGAATTTCCAGGGTGTTCGACTCGGATTCGTCACCGAGCGTCAGCTTAGGGATAATCTGGCTAACGGTAAGTTGCCGCCGCAGCTTGCGAATCTGAAATTGATCGTGGCCTCCGGCGTAAGCGGCACGCCCGAAGCGACTGTCGAGGCTTTGCATAAGTTCCGTAAGGGAGGTGGTCGCGTGCTTTGCGTGGGACCGTGTTTCACATATGACGAATACGGTCACAAGCGCGAAGTGTCTCAGCAAGAGAAACCTTTTACCAGCATTGACATGCCTTCGACCACGCGAGAGCTGTTCGATGCTCTGCGGCCGATGCTTTCGGAAGCCGGAATAACACATCCGGTAAAACTGCAAACGCCCGACGGGCAACCGGCTTGGGGAGTGGAATATCTGGCCGCGAAACACAAGGGACGGCTGCTGGTCAATCTATCGAACTACCTCAACGAGAAGCAAATTGTCCGCGTTGTTGAAGACAGTCGGCCCGTCGTGGGAATCGACTTGCTCAGCGGTAAGAAGATCGGCCCGGAAATCGTGCTCGAACCGTTGCAGCCTGTCTTGCTTGAAAAGGCCGAAAAATAATTCCCCGGTTAACAGCATAATGGTCCGAATTCCCGCGAATCCGGCTACCACCACTTGGCTAAAGTGGTGCTACAAATCAAATTCCGCAAACACCGGTGTGTGATCCGACGGTTTTTCTCCCTTGCGGGCATCGCGGTCTATAGACGTCGCGGTGCATTTCTTGGCAAGACGCGAGGTAGCGAGGATATAGTCCAGACGAAGGCCGTCATTTTTGGGGAAAGACAGACGGCGATAGTCCCACCAGGAGTAGGCGGCCGCGTCGGGATGCTGGTGTCGGAATACGTCGACCAGGCCCCATTCGCGAATTTTCGCGACGGCAGCTCGTCCGGCCGGATCACACAACACCGACTCTGCCCAAGCATCTGGATGGGCAACGTCGATGTCGTCCGGGGCAATGTTGAAATCGCCGCACACGAGCAACTGCTTGCGGGGCGTGAAGTTTTCTTCTAGATATTCGGTAAATCGCTTCAGCCAGCGCAACTTATAGGCATGCTTGTCGGTGCCTATCTCCTGGCCGTTGGGTACGTAGACCGAAACTACACGCACGCCGGCGATCGTGGCAGCTATCATGCGGGCTTGAGGATCTTCGTCGCCAAAACCCCGTTCGATTTGAACGGGTTGTTCGCGGCTGAGAATGGCCACGCCGTTGTAGGTTTTTTGTCCATAAACAGCCGCATTGTAACCGAGTTCTTCAAACGACTCGAATGGAAAAGAATCCTCTTGTGTTTTCAACTCCTGCAAGCATAGCACGTCGGGCCTGGCCGATTTCAACCATTGGGAAAGACGATCATAACGAGCTTTAACGGAATTAACGTTCCAACTGGCGATTTTCAAGGCTAGGCGCTCCGTCGCATAAAGAATAATCCTCCGACAACCACGACGGCGATAACAAACGCAAGCCCGCCGCCTAGAATCCAGGTTTGTCGCGAGGCGAACGATTCGGCAGATGGAGGTTGACTATAGGGAGTCTCTTCCGAGGACTCGCTATCCAGGAGTGGTTTTTCTTCCGATGTGTCACTATGATTTTCAAGCTCGGGTTTTCGCGATTCGGGGCTTTGTTTATTGGAAAGTTGGCTGGGATCGAACTCGCGATAAACTAACTGGCTATCTTGAGGTAGAGCGTCATCATCAGTAGCGGCCAAGGCATCTGCGGCTGCCTCCCAATCGTATCTTACCAAAAGATCTATGCCAGGATTGTCGGCTTTGACTTCACAGGAGCATGCACCCGTGAGGAATGTCACGCAACCGGATAGATTTTCGGCCGAGATACCTTTGCCTATATACGGCAGCATCGAACGGCCACGGCCATATGCCATGAAAAGCATGGGCTGGTCTGCAAAGTCTTTCAGATCGGGCTCGGCCAGCATTAGATTGCGCACGAACCAGGACTCTTTCGGATCGCTCGCAAGGACATCCACACGAGCCACTTCCACGGAAGGCATTTCACTGTCTGATTCGATCTGTTTAGTAAGCTCCGCCAGTGCCTTGTCGAGCATGCGATTATTGGCTTTGTTTTTCGACATCAGGCAAACGGCCACTAGTTTGCCCTGAGAGAGTAGTTCGCCCATTTGTTCCCGTGCGGGCGATTCGGTGATCGAGCGGAGCGTTTCGGCGTTTAGTTGTCCGGAATACAGTTCGCGTCCCCATGGCGAGAAGATTATATGCAACCAGCCGGATTTCTTGGCGGCGTGTTTTTTGCGGGCGCGTTCCCACGACTTTTTTATCGGTTCGGGCAATTTATCAATGCTTTTCCCGTCGGTGGTATCCACCTCTGTAAGCTCCATGTTGACCGACTGTTGCGATGCAATCAATTCCGATAGCAACCGGTTGACCTTTTGTGCCTCGCCTGACTTTTCGGCCGGATTGTGGAAAAATAAAACGTGATATGGGGTCGTTCTCCAGTTATACATGGCATAACGGTAGACGGGCGTGTTGCAGGCCTGGGCCGCGGCGGTTGCAATACCGGATGCCAATAGTGTCGTCAAGACGCGAGAGAAAAGTCTCTGAATTTGCGATTTACCGGTCATTGCATTCTCGTAGGGTACGTCCGAGACGCACCAGGGAGTTTCCTGAAGTTCATGGTGCGGTTCGGTCGCACCCTACAACTAGTATATGCGGGCTCTACCCCGCAGGCAAATGCGGCCGTCGTTAATCGGCATCCTCGCGAACGCTGAATTCCAGCTTCCAACGGCCTTCGTTTTGGGTGCCAACGCACCATAGCTCGAACATCCCCAACTCGGTGATCTTGGAATGAAATTTCACCGGGACATATGGTACGGATGTTACCTCATTGCTGACCTGGTCAGCAGCGAGGGTGGCTTCGAGCGGGTCGGTTTCGGTAAGTTCGTCTTCGTTCCAATTGTCCAGTACGTCTCCTGGTTGGTCTTGTGTACGCACCGAAGAGCTGAAGAAACGGAAATGGGCCGGCTCGCCGACCACGAGTCCAATCTCACCGGAGGGCACATCCGTTTCAGTGCCTTCTTCCATGCCGATGGGCACGACGCACAGCGCCCGAAGGGGTCGCGGCGCGCCGGGGATGGCCAAGCCGGCCGTTTCGATGCCGAGGTAAT
>JAFGTN010000207.1 GCA_016934075.1 Pirellulales bacterium | reverse complement strand
GCCCACGTTGGTTTATACCGAGGTTTCGAAACAGGCGGCCACGCTGGTGGTGTTGGCCGATCAGTCGCGCAGCATGTCGGTGCCCGACGCCTTGGGTGGACGAAAGACGCGATGGGAGGCGCTGCGGCGTTCGCTTGAAGATGCAGGGAAGGGGCTGGCGAGGATCGCCGAGGATTTTGAGGTCCGGGCGATGACCTTCGACGGAAAAACATATCCCGTGACGGTCGAAGACGGGCAGGTACGGTTGCCGGAGGAACCCAGCGGCCGGGAGACGGCCATAGGTTCCGTGCTTGACGACGTTTTGCGGCTTGAGGCCGGAAAGCGTCTTTTGGGAGTAATATTGATGAGCGACGGGGCGCAGCGAGCCTACGCGCCGCGTGATATCCCGCCGCAGACGGCCGCGGCGAACATGAAACACCTGGGTTACCCGCTGTTCACGGTAACCTTCGGCCAGGATCGCGGGTTGGGCCAGGCCAGGGATGTGGCCGTGAAAGACATGCTGGCGGCTGAGAGCGTGTTTGTCAAGAATGAATTGGAAGTGGCCGCGCAAATCCGCGTGGACGGGTTCGTCAACCGCGAGATTCCAGTCAAGCTGCTTTTCGAAACTTCGTCCGGTAAAATGGAAATCGTGGCCGAGCGAAAGATCAAGGCTACCAGCGACGGGCAAATATTGCCGGTGAGTCTGGTGTATTCACCGCAGGTTCCGGGCCAGTATAAACTGAGCGTGGAGGTTGGCGACCAGCCGGGCGAGCTGGTGCGAACCAATAACCGCCTGAGCACGTTTGTGAACGTATTGTCCGGCGGTTTGAAGGTGCTTTATATAGAGGGCTATCCGCCGCGTCGGGAGATCAGGTTTTTGCGGCGTTCGCTGGACGCCTCGGCCGATATCCACGTGGATTATAAGCCACTCGACGCCCGCCGGCCGCAGTCGCACCCGGCGAATCTGATCGAACGATTCGAGCCGGGCAAGTACGACGCCTATATTATCGGCGATGTGGATTCGCAGGCCTTCAAACGCGACGAACTGAAGGCCTTGAAGGAGACGGTTTCCAAGGGTGCCGGGCTGATCATGCTTGGTGGGTTCCACAGTTTCGGAGCCGGTGGATATGCTGACACGGCCTTGGGCGACATCTTGCCGGTCAAGATGAGCCGTCTGGAACGGCAACCCCTGGAGCAGGAAACACCGCGCAAGGATCTGCACATAAAAGGACCGCTAGAGATGAAACCCACGCCGCTGGGCGGTGGTCACTATGTGTTGATGCTCTCGTCCAATCGAGCAAAAAATGTCGAACTCTGGAGCCGGCTGCCGCGTCTTCTCGGGGCCAATAAGTTCCGAGAGTTACGGCCCAGAGCGCGGGAATTGGCCGTCGACCAACGTGGCCGCCCGTTGTTGGTAGCCCAGGATTTCGGGGCCGGGCGGGTGATGGCATTCGCGGCCGATTCTACATGGTTGTGGTGCATGGGCGGATTCGAAACCGAGCACAAGCGTTTCTGGCGACAGGTTGTACTATGGCTGGCGAGGAAGGACGAATTGGGCGAGGGCAATGTGTGGGTGAAACTTACCGAGCGGCGACTGCGACCGGGTCAGCGGTTGGAGTTTACGGCCGGCGCGCGGACCGCCACTGGGGATCCGATAGAAAATGCACAACTGGCGGCCGAAATCATCATGCCCGACGGTTCCACGCAACCGATTCAACTGGCACGGCAAGAGGACCAGTTTTCGGGCACGTTCCGCGGCACCGAAGCGCCGGGCGATTATGCGGTGCGGGTGACGGCCGTGGAAGGCGGCGGCGACGGCAAATCGCTGGGTTCGGCCAAGACGCGTTTTCTCGTCTTCGAGGAGGACTTGGAGCTGGACAATGCCACGGCCGACATTTCGGCCATGGACGGGCTGGCGGCAATGACCGGCGGTAAAGCGGTAGCGCCGGAACAGCTCGACGATTTGCTGGAGGAACTTTCGGCCAATACCGAAAGTTTGGAAAACCGCACGGAGACCAAGCGTACTTTTTGGGATACCTGGTCATTTTTCCTGCTCTTAGTTTGTCTCCTGGCGGTGGAATGGTTCCTGCGGAAACGGTGGGGGTTGGTTTAAAGTCGACGCCGCAAACGGGGGGCGAACGTGCTGGGGGATTGGTACGTATAGTGATTCCGGGCAGTGAGTTTTGCATGTAGTCAGTCTTTTTTTGCGGGAGATGGCTGTTTTTTTCGCGTAAATATTAAGCGCGATTCCGGAGTATTCATCAACGGATCGTGCAGAAAATACTAACCCGAAGCGCAAGCGAGGAGATATGGGCAGGAATAGCATTATCCTCCCTCGCTTGCGCTTCGGGTTAGTATAAATAATCCGGGCTAGGAAAAGTTTTTTGAATGTTGCATGGGTTTAGTGCTTTATACAGCCTTGGTGTATAATTCATTTATCCTCAAATACCCGCCGCAAGTGACCGAAAGCGTCACTTTGGGGTAGTTGCGACGGCTTTTCCAATTATGCAGCCATCAAAGGGCTGCACAGGCGTTAAGTCTAAGCTAGTCTTGAGCATACGGTCAAAACGAGGTAAATACAGGGCTGAAGATTTTACATAGCACGGATTTTACGCGCCAAGCGGCCTGGGCATACATTTATGAGCACCGAGCAATCACTTAATCCCGAACTGATCGAACAGACCAAGCAGCAGATCCGCACGCTGGTCAACGAGATCGCGCAACTATCCAAATCGGACATTTCACCCGAGGAGTTCTACGGTGAATTTCTCACGCGGGTAGTGTCGGCTCTGGCCGCCGTGGGCGGTATTGTTTGGGCCATGGACGACGAGGGTCGCCTGGGTTTGCGGTATCAGATCAATTTGCAGAAGAGCGGTCTGCGCGACAACGAGGAGGGGCAGCGACAGCACGGGCAGCTCTTAAGCCGCGTGATGACAGGTGGTGAGCCGGTTCTGGTTCCACCCCATTCGGGCATCGGTGAAGACGACTCGGAGGTGGCCAACCCGACCGATTATTTATTGGTGTTGGGACCGCTGAAGACCGATCTGGAGACGATGGGCGTGGTGGAAATTTTCCAGCGTCCCGAGGCAGGCATCAGCACGCAGAAGGGCTATTTGCGGTTTCTCATGCAGATGTGCGATTTGGCGTGCGATTTTCTCAAGAGCCGCCAGCTTCGACATTTTTCCGACCGGCAAACGCTCTGGTCGCAGTTGGAGGATTTTACCTGTCTGGTGCACGCCAGCCTGGATCCGCGACAGACGGCATACATGATCGCCAACGAAGGGCGCCGGCTGATCGAATGCGACCGCGTCAGTGTGGCCATTCGCCACGGGCGGAAGTGCCGCATAGAGGCCGTCAGCGGTCAGGACCTTTTCGACAAGCGTTCGAATACCGTGCGGCTCTTGGGCGAGTTGGCCACCAAGGTTGTGGAGACGGG
>JAFGTN010000019.1 GCA_016934075.1 Pirellulales bacterium | reverse complement strand
GACGGCTCTTCGGGAACCCTGTTTGTGGGCGAATCGACAACTTGCACAAACCTCGGCTGGCGAACGCTTTGGGCCTATTCATACGCACACTTTTCCCTTTCGGCGGTCACCCCGCAAGAGCGAATACTGCTGGGCGATTATGATCGGTGCGTGGCTGTCGGCGGCACGGGAAAAAGCGGGCCGTGCCGTCGAGGCTGGGGAGGCAACCACCCCGGCGGCTTGCACTTCCTGATGTGCGACGGCGCGGTTCACCTTCTGGACAGAAACGTCGACATGAATCTCCTGGCCGAACTGGCCACAATAGACGGTGGCGAAACGGCTCATTTGCCGTGATAATAAGCCGGTATAATTGCGGCCCTGAAAGATGGTCGAATATCAAAAGATCAATCGCCGTTTGGAATTTAGGCTGTTCTACGGTTGCAGAAACTCGATTTCAGGGCCTTCGATTACCCCATAAACTTCGCCGGCTTTAACGCGCCGGCAAACCTCATCAATATGCCCCATCCTCCGCAGCGATACCCAACCCATGGGATTGTTGAACATAAATAAGCCATCCGCCCCCTTGTCGTGAAGTTTGAGCCAGCCCGCTTCAAAATCGCGCGGACCATTATGCGGATTGATTGCCCGGTCTTTTTTATCCTCTCCCGGAGTCGGATCATGGATGTTGGCACCAACCGGCGGGCCGTACATCGTGCTGTGATACTCCCACCGCGGATAACACTTGGTCGTCGTGCCGCGAGTCATTTCGATATACTTCTCTATGTGATGTCCTTCGGGCATGATAATATCGTAGTAGCTATTCTTCACCCAATCAGCCACATTGATACCCTGATACTTCAGCCGCTCTTCGGGCCCAACGTCTATCTTAAGGTTGTACTTCAAAAAACCGGATACATAGTGCGATTCCGAAAACGAAGCGCCCAGCAACAACTTCTTGCCTTTCTTTTTACTAACCTCGTCGACCATCTTTCGCATATCGGCCGAAAGGCTGTTCATATGCGCTTCCTTGTTCGGTTCGTCCGGATTGAAATGCACGCAGTGACGGGTGAAATTCAAAATAAATCCGTCTACGTCGTGGTTCTCCAGAACATGCCGTACGGTGTTCACAAAATATTCACGCACTTGCGGATAGGCGAAGTCCAGCCGGTTTGTAGTTTTGAGGTAGCATTTCGCAAGCGATTTGTCGCGAGCGGCACCATTGCCCGACGACATACGCCAGCCGGGTAGCAATTTGATGCCGTATTTGTGTGCTCGTTCGGCAGCCAGATTCAAGAAGTCGATATCCTTAGCGACAAAATCCTTATACATGGTTGCCATGCGTTTATCGCCCAACCGTCGCCCGTTGTTGTAATACATAATATTATAGGGCGACGGCACCTTCAGCATTCCCGGCACGCCCAGGCACAGGCTGATGAATTCAACGTCGTGGTATCGGAACGGTTCGAATATCCGTAGAACCTTCTCTTTGCTTTCTCCGCCCCACATCCAGTATCGCGAGAAGTTGTCGTCGTCATAGGCTATTACGCGTCGATCCGTGCGAGCCTGGTCGGCCTTGAACGCGGCCACTTCTTTGTCTGAAAGCTTTACCAGGCGGATATAGGCCAATGCCGCATCGCAACGCCCCCAGTGCCAGGACTCATAGGTTCCGAACGGCTGTCGTATCAGCAAGCTCTGTCCGCTCAGGTTCTCACACGGCTTGTAGTTCATCTCCACTATCGCACCCACGCGGGGTTTTGGACGCTTGGCGTGAAAGGCAACCTGCTGCGGATCGATATGCACGAAGCAATCGTCATTGCTGACACGCACATCGACGCCACCTCCATATGGCCCACGGTATGTGGCTATCCATACTTCGTACCACCCGTCCAATCCAAGAGGATATGTTACGGTGGGCACGATACAAGTCTCGGGATTCTGCATGTCACGTTCCACGGTCATCAGCATAGTATGATTGGCCCCATCTTTTTCCCGGTATGGCCGTAGCCACCATTTACCACGTTGCGACTTCGTGGTCATGGCATCCTTGGGCGTAAGCCGGGAAAAATCTCGTAGAATAATCTCGTCGCCCGGCTTGGGCACAGCGCCCCGGTCTAGATCAGCTTGGGTAAGAGTAGCTGCCGGACATGCGACGCAGACAAAGATCAGTAAACTCACAAATGGCATGATACAAAAACGAACATTCATAGGTAATGCTCCGTACTTTTCTTTCTTCTTACAAGAATCGTTGCAAGACGCGGGGTTGTTGGTTTAGACTTATAGGAAACGGATATTATTCTCCGTGATACGCTAACCCGAAGTATTGTAGGGTGCGTCCGCGACGCACCAAAAGCGACTCAATTCAAATGAAAATACGCGCCTCAAAGGTGACGATAAAGAATGAACTGGAAACTTGGAATTGTGATCGCGGTGCTTTTGCTTAGTGCCGGAAAGCCTTCTAATCTTCTTGCGGGCGAAGGTCGGCTTATGCCCAAGCGACTGCGGTGTGAATACCTGGTCAATCCGTTGGGGATCGACGTCTGGAAGCCCCGGTTGAGTTGGGCACTCACTTCTGACCGTCGCGGTGCACGGCAAACGGCATATCGCATCCTCGTGGCGAGCAGCAAAGAGCTTTTGGAAAAAAATCGTGGCGATGCATGGGATAGCGGCAAAATCATTTCCGATGAATCCCTGCACATCGAGTTCAAAGGACATCAATTGCTTGCCGGCAGGCGATACTACTGGAAGGTCATAGTCTGGGACGACAAAGGCAATCCGCCCACACATAGCAAAATCGCCTGGTGGGAGATGGGGCTGGACGATAAAGGCTGGACGGCCAAATGGATCGCTCACAAAGACGAAAAAGACCAATCGCTGCCCAGATATCGTAAGACTTTTGTGATCGATAAACCAATCCGGCGGGCACGCGTCTATATAACCAGCCTGGGTATCCACGAGCTTTTCATCAACGGTCGGCGCATCGGCGATCACATGTTCGATCCGGTGGAATCGGACTTCAGCCGCCGTGTGTATTATGTCACCCACGATGTCGGCAACCAACTCATACAAGGCAAAAACGCCCTTTGCGTTAGCCTGGGTCGAGGATGGTACATGCAAAAGGTCAACGGTGTCACACTCAAAAAACAAGCCCTCCTTGCCGAACTGCATGTGACTTACAAAGATGGCTCGACGGGGAAATTCGTGACCGACAGGTCCTGGCTGACCTCCGGAAGCGCCATTACACCGAACGGATTCGTGCCCGGCGGCGAAACGATCGACGCCCGCCTCGATCAACCCGGCTGGGAACTGCCAAACTTCAACGATTCGGCCTGGACGCCGGCCGAACTTGTCTCCGTCGGGCCACTCATCCGATCCGCTCAGATGATCAATCCCAACCGCATCAAGGAAACGATCAAACCGGTCAATATCCGGCATTTGGGAAAAAAAGAGTATCTCATCGACATGGGCAAAAACCTCACCGGCTGGTTCCGTTTGAAAATCGATGAAAAGGCCGGAACCGATATTCGCTTGACATACTACGCGGCTCATTTTGCCCGCAATAACAAGTTGCAAGAGACCATGGGGCAAAAAGATCGCTACATCTGCCGCGGCGACGGCAGCGACGTGCTGGGGCCACGCTTCAATTACCGTGCCTATCGTTTTGTCAAAATCAGCGGTCTTTCCAAATCGCCTAAAAAAGGAGATGCCCGAGGCATGTTGATCTGCACCGACACGACGGCAACAAGCAGATTCCGCTGCTCGAACGACACACTCAATCGCCTGCACGAGATCGTCGCCTACACGCACCGCTGCCTCACACTGGGCGGCATCCAGGTCGATTGCCCGCACCGTGAACGACTCGGCTATGGCGCCGAGGGCCAGGCTTCCTCGCGGCAGGCTGTCTACAATTTCGATATGGGTGCATTCTACATCAAATGGTCGCGAGATTTTGCCGACGGTCAAGATCCACGGACAGGTCGCGTTCGCTACACGGCTCCCTTCCGCATCGACTCGGGCGGATCGCCAGCCTGGTCGATGGCCTGCATCGCCTTCCCCTGGAAGTTGTACGAGTGCTACGGCGATCTCCATGTCTTGGCCGAGAACTACGAAACCATGAGAAAATGGCTGTCGTTCGTCGAATCCAAGACCGAAGACGGTCTTGTTACCCGCTTCCAATACCGTCCCGGCAACGACAATGTCTGGGAGTTTCTGGGCGATTGGGCCGCGCCCAATAAAACCGGCAAGTCCTGGCCGGGATTCTGGCCCGATCTGCAAGAAGACATTTTTTTCAACACCTGCAATTACCGCCAGAATCTCATGCTGATGGCTCGCATCGCCAAAATACTTGGGCACGACGACGATGCCCTGTCGTACGTGAATAAAGCGGAAGACATTAAACGGGCCATCAACCGAAAGTTTTTCGACGTCAAAACGGGCCGCTACACACACGGTGTCAAGCAGCAGACGTACCTGGCCTACGCGCTGCTTTGCGACCTGGTACCGCCCGAACACCGCTCGCGTGTACTGAAAAACCTCGTCGATGACATCACCATTAAACACAACGGACACCTGGACACGGGCGTATTGGGCAGTTATTACATGATCGCCGCGCTCTTGGCCGAGGGCCGTTCCGACCTGATCCACGTCATGGCGACACGACACGACTATCCCGGCTGGGGAGACATCGTTGCTCGCGGGTCGGGCACGCTTTGGGAACATTGGTATCCTGAATATTCGCCTGCCTGTTCGAGTATCCACAACTCGTTTCTCGCAATCGGTTCCTGGTTCTTCGAGGGTCCGGCCGGCATTTGCTGGGATGCAAACTCGCCGGGCTTCAAACATTTCATCATCCGCCCGCGGCCTGCCGGTGACATGAGCTTCGTCGAGGCCGAATATCAATCTATCCGCGGCCCTATTAAGTGCAACTGGAAACGTACCGGTGACGATTTCAGTTTAAAACTCCATGTGCCGGCCAACACTTCGGCGACCGTCTATCTGCCTGCCCGGCAAGTCAACTCAATTAGCGAGGGCGGCCAAAAAGTTACCGAAGTAGAGGGGGTTACACTTCTTGGCACTGAAGGCGGACAAACCGCTTTCAAGGTGATTTCCGGTAACTATGTGTTCCTGGTTTCCGGAGAATAAAAACGTAGCCTACTGCTCAGCCCGTGTTTCCGATACTTTCCGGACCACACTGGCTGACAAGCAGCCAGTGCCACCCATTTCCACATCACGTTCTTACAAACCTCGTTGCCTCAAGACTCATCGTCGAGGACTTCTCCGCCCTTCGACGTGCTCATTGCTTGCCAGATGAACTCGTCGATATTCTCGTTGATCGTCTGCACGGCCCCGTCACACATTACCGCATTGACGATTCCGGGATGGCGACTGCGGGCGTTTTGTTGTATGGGGCGCGATACCGAGTTGGTCGATACGCAGGGCGGATTGAGCGGATTGTCGGCCGTATCAACACAGTAAGGACCATCTATCACGCCATCCGGCGCCGCCGTGTTGGGCGTGTTATAGGATGTGAATCCGCCGGCGATGCTGTACCAAATCAATCCCCGCAGATCGCGGCCGTGTCCTTGAATAACTTCCGAGGCCATCAACGTGTTGCTCAGGCCGTCGCTAATGTCGCGAAACTTATATACCAAGGCATCAACGTCTTTCCATCCGCTCGACGTAAAAGGAGCACCGCCAAATTCGATGCCGGCGCCCACTTTTTGCGCGGCACCGGTGGGTGTATAGCCCACTCCGGAAACGAAACCCGTATTTCCATAGTTCACCACATAGTTATGCCGAACTGGAAAACGCGTGTTGTCGCCGAAGATATTGTCGGCGACGCTGTCCGCCTGTATGTCGCTGGGGCAAGTGTAGGCCGCGTAGCGTCGTTCGACTACGCGCGCGTTGCTAGGCGTCCAATATTGGTTGCTATAAAACACGCCCTCGAACTGGTACATGTCGTATTCGGTCTGTAGTTCCAGATAGGGCATGATGAAAACCGGCCACGAAGTCCAGCAACACGAATAGCCACCCGGCGGCAGAGTGTTGTGCGCGCCGTGGTAATTGTGCATGGCAACACCGATCTGCTTGAGGTTGGTAGCGCACTGCATTCGCCGCGCCGCCTCGCGAGCAGCCTGCACGGCCGGTAAAAGCAAGGCGATAAGGATGCCGATGATGGCAATCACTACCAACAACTCAACCAATGTGAAAGCTTTTCTTGATCTCATAGTCGATATACTATTTTGTTTTAATATCGTAGCTGAACCGGTTCGACCCGCCGTCGGTTATCTCGACGATCTGCTCGGTTTTTGTATTGTACTGTGGTGGTATCCGCTCGATAGTCGGGCGGTGACCTTCAAAGGATCCTGAACCGGGCGGCCCCGCGGGTATGGGCGATTTGTCCGCGGCCGCCGAAAATATCATAACCCGATATTCCCCCGGTGGCAGCCCCTTTTGTGTTTCGATATTGTATTTCCCGTCACGAATAACAGCACCGCTGCTGACAGTGCCCTTTCGCTGCGTCGGGCGAAATTCGATTGTCCCCTGATCCAACGATACGCCGTCAAGTTTCACCTCGCCCGAAACCGCTTGCCGATTAAGAGGATTGCCACCGCAACCGGTAAGCGAGCTTGCGACACTCAGTACGACAAGCATCGATATACTTCGAAAACATTCCATGATGCAATGCGTTTCCTTACTGGGGCTGAAACACAGCTTTTTTTCCAACCCCACATAACTCCACCGGCAATACCACCCTGATCTTTTCCAACTTCTGCCCATTCGATATCTGCTTAATCATGCTACCTAACCGGCAAGCAACATCTTCCATGTCGGTCTTCGGCATCACATGCGGATGTTTCGGATTACTTTCCGCTTCCGAATTTACGTTTTGATAGACCATTTCTACTTCATCGGGAACAGACAACTCTAATTGATCTATTGCTTTATCGGCCGCGGCTAAAATACCCGAGCCGCGCACGATCAAACCGCTGGGACGGTCACACGAAGATAAAAACTGTTGAACTCTGGGCAATGCCAGTTTGATATCATCAGGTACGATTCGCATGATCAAGGCGTTAGCCGGCAAACCGGCTTCCGTCAGTACATCGCTGACTCCGTCAAAAAAATCGTGGTCGCCCGGTCGACCGTCGGACACGGTCATGCTCATGATTCGCTTGTGACCGCGATCGATTAAATACCTCGTCATCAGCCGTGCCGCTTCTCGATTGTCCAAATCTAACGAGGGTATTCTTGTATTGTCTTGATAAAGCGATCCAAAAATTACCGTGGGAACACCGCTTTCGGCAAGATACTGGTATATATCTCGATTGCCACCCGTGGCAATTATTCCCAGAAACGGACCACTAGCCTTGGCAAATTGCACTAACTGTTTCAGATACTCGATGCCGTCATTCTTGGGAACGACACCGAAGTTGACATTCGTACTTCCACTCGCTCGGCGAATACCCCGCGACATCCAACTCGCCCATGCAGAATTATATTCCTCCTCGGGCGAGATGATATAAACGGTGCGGACTTTCGAATTTGATTGGTTTACCGCGCCAGGACCGATAAATGTCCCAAGGCTGCGACGCCGCAAAAGCTTCTGAGAATCGCCCAGAATTTTCATTGCTCGTTGGGCTGTGGCACGGCTTACACCCAGCATTTCAGCCGCTTCTTGCGCAGTTATATAGCGGTCGCCGATTTTCAGGTCTCGTCTGCGAATGTCCTCCTCCAGCATTTTTGCCAGACGGTGGATCGGCGATATGTTGTACGCTGCGATTTCCATGCTGAGATTAGAAGAGAGTTATCTCAGTTTGTCAACAGTTAATGCTATTTGTCTCAGCTTATCTCAGAAGAAAACGACCACTCTGACAGAACAAACCACCACAATTAATCACTACCAGCCGCCTTTATCATTATTATGGGGCGATATAAATTATGTTGTGGTTGAGTCTTCAAAAGGTTCGGAACTACGTCCTAGCCGAAACTGACGGTCTCGCTTGGCGGAACGCCAAACAGCCAGCCAGACTATGAGGAGCACCAAGATAAACAGCCCACCGGCCGCGACTCCGATCCCCGGATTAGAATCGCCCGTCTTCTGTGGTTCGAGCCAAATAGGCTCGCGGCCGATCAGAAGCGGTGCCAGTTGACGGGTATCCGCATTTTCGTCGGACATTCCGGCTTTCTCCGGTCGGAATGCCCAAGTTTTCAGAAAGAAACCGGCAATCTTAACCTGTTGAGAATATTTCGGACCGCTGCCCGTAGGCATTCCCTCGGGAAGATAGCGAACGCAAAAAACCAGGGGATTGTCTTGCGAATCGCCCGTGTAGAGATAGATTTCGTAATAATAATCAATACCTAAACGCTGGACGATATCGGCGTCTTTGACTTGCACTTTAACTACACGTCGGGCCGTGCCAGAAAGCATAACCAACCTGCCGCGTTGTTCGGCCGGTTCGTTAAAAAGCGGCACGACCGAGAAGCTTTTCTCACCAGTCCTCTTGAGTTCGTCCCGCGCCTGCAGAATCAACTCGCCTCCTTCCGCCCTCCCCACGGCTGCCAGCATTTGATAGAAGCACTCTCGCTGTTGACCCTCGGTTTTTTCTCTGTCTCGTAGCGATTCCAACAAACCTACGTCCATGCCCAACTCGCCGAGCGGCGTGGATGGGTGCCAGGCAACTCGCCTTGCCGCAAATACCGGCTCATTGTTGCTTGAATTTTTTTCGCCTCGTCGCAAATACATGCCGAAGGTCGACGCCCGCTCATCGAGTTTGTTTTTCCTCAACCACACCCGCGGCACTCTACGAGTCAGAACTTCAACCGCTGGCTCGCCTCCCTCAAGCACCATACGCACTCGGTAATATTGTTTGAACGGCAAACGCCTTGCATCTTCAGCCGAAAGCTTGACGGTTTCGACAGACACGACATTTCCACTTAAGCGAAAGAATTGTCCACGTATGGAATCCGATTCGGCCAGTGCTTTTTCCAAATCTTTTTGCGTTTGAGACCAACGATGTATATCTTCCAACGGCAAGTCATCCAGTCGAACCAATACCTGCTGAAGCATGGCCCTTTGAGGCTCGTTAAGTGCCTTGCCATCGGGGAGTTCTGCCAATTGTCTCGGCCCAATTATCATCAGGTCGAGCAGTTTTTCGAACTCGATCGGGGAAGAATTGGCATCCGACTTGCTCTTTACAGTTTGTTCGGAAACGTCGGCCATGCTTATGGACGGCAACGCCATCAGTAAAATTACAAGCAGTGGAAAGACTACTTTTTTAAGGCGCATGCGTAAAGTCCCGAACAATGAAAATGGTTAGCTTGAATGCAATTTATTCCGCGGCCGGCATTTCAAATGTTGGCGCTTCCAGGCTGGCATCTTTTACCGGCGGAACGGCTTCGTCGTCGGACGCCACATAAAGGGCCATGGAAAACAACATTAGTAAAATCGCGATCACTCCAATAATTTTCTTCGTGTTATTCATTCTTCTCTTGCTCCTGTTCAGATTCTTCTTCAGAGTTAAGTTGTACGTCAAAATTCAAGTACATCTTCTCGGGTATTTCATCCCGCGGACGACTTCGCGTGTAGAACATAATGTACAAAATCGCCAGCAGGCTCAGCAGGGCTGCGACCGCGACGAGAACATAAATCGAGTTCAATGCATCGGGGAATTTTTTGTCGGTGACGGGCAACGGTGGCTTCTCCTGCCAATCAATCGTTTTCGCCAGCAATACGGGCGCCGTCTGCAGGTCCTCTTTGCCTTTATAAAGCCACCGCTTGAAATAGAATCCGACCACGCGGGCAGGCTCTCTTAGTTCCATGCCGGTCGGAAAGGCCTCGGGTGGTTGCAGGCAATAGACTACTATAGGTTGTTTGGGATTATCGTCTGGCTGCAGCCAAAGCTGGTAGTATGCTTCGATACCCTCATCGTTCTTGGGCGCGTCGAGCCGGTGCGCGCGGCGGACGGTTCCCTTTACCGTAACAAGTTCACCACGATACTCATCCGACTGATCGTTCAATTGCAGCCATGATACTCGGCCGATAGACGATTTCCGCAATTCCGACTCGTCGGCACGATGCAAAACGCCCAGCAGGTTGAACCAGGCGGAATTTTCCTCATTTCTAAAACGCGTGTTGTCGGTAATCGTCTCCAGCAGTTTTTCGTCGACACCGGGAAACGGCTCCCGCTGAACGACCGGAGCCGGTTCCATTTCGGCATTTTCCTTGTCGCCGGGCAGAAATCCGACACCCTGCGGGCCTTTGTTTTTGTCGAGATCGGCGAACCACCGCCAGTTTTTTTCCTTGGCGGCCTCACACATCAATATCAGAACCAGCCCCAGCGAAAGCACCAGGAACAGCACGCGATGCTGCTCGCGGCGCGATAGATAGTTTCGAGGTTTTGGACCGTCTCGAAAACTGACCACAGGTCTGCTCGTGTTTTGCTTGTCCGGGGAACTGGAAGTCGGCTCGACGATACACCCGCCGATATATGATTTTACCTGATTCCAAGGCTTCAGACCCGAAGTACGGGTCACAAGTCACTTACGTTTCCATCACTTTCGTCGGAATTATCCGATCAAATACCCCGGATACTATTTCACGGGATCGAGCGAGACGGTTGTGTTTGCATAACCGGATAAATCGCCAGGAACCGCAAATGCGTCTAGTGGGGGGTGCTTAATGATTACGTATCAATAGCTCCGCCACAAAAGGCATGTGTTTGTATACTCTTTCAGGCAATCGCGTTAGAATGAAGGGCTACGCACCTCGACACCGTAACCGTCAAACAAGCATTATGAAACCCGCTGACCACGATCCGACTTTCGAACAGATCCGCCAAAAGGTCGAAGCCGGCCGACGGCTCTCGCCCGAGGATGGATTGTGGCTCTACCGGCCGGAGGTCGATCTACATGCGGTGGGCGAGTTGGCCGATATAGTTCGACAGCGCAAAAACGGCAATCGGGCATATTACAACGTCAATTCGCACTTGAATCCTACTAACGTCTGCATATATCGCTGTGGATTATGCGCGTTCAGTTGCGATCCGGGCGACTCCGGCGCATATGTGATGACCGACGACGAAATTGTAGCTCTTGGGTGCAAGGCGGCAGACGAGGGATGTACCGAGTTGCATATTGTCGGCGGTCTGCATCCCGACAAGACATTCGACTGGTATCGATCGATCATTCAGATGCTTCACAAATCCTGCGCGGGATTACATTTGAAGGCGTTTACCGCGGCCGAGATCGCCCGCTTCAGCGAGCTTTCCGGGCTTTCGATACGCGCGGTTCTCGAAACCTTGATCGACGACGGCCTGAACAGTCTTCCGGGCGGAGGAGCCGAGATTTTTTCACCGAATGTTAGAGAGCAAATTTGCCCACTCAAGGTCGACGCCGAAACCTGGCTGGAAGTCCACCGCACGGCTCATTCACTCGGCCTGCGTTCGAACGCCACCATGCTCTATGGGCACGTGGAAACGTTGGAAGATCGCATCGATCACATAGTCCGCCTGCGGGAACTTCAAGATGAAACCGCCGGATTCCAGGCGTTTATCCCGCTGGCTTTTCATCCCCGCGACACGGCCTTGGCTGCCGGGCATCCCCACATCGAGAAATCGACGGGGATCGAAAACCTTCGCACGGTGGCCGTGAGTCGACTGATGCTCGACAATTTCGACCACATCAAGGCCTATTGGATCTCGCTGGGAGTGGGTATAGCCCAAGCTGCCCTGGCATACGGAGCCGACGATCTGGACGGCACGGTCGGCCAAGAGGAAATCCATCACACGGCCGGCTCAACTTCACCGGAAATTCTAACGATCGAAACGCTGCGTCATTTAATCGAAGAAACCGGACGGGAACCGGTGGAACGTGATACGCTCTACCGCCCGGTAAAACGCGACGGCGCCGATTGGTGGGTGGTGGTTGAGGGGTAAAATACCGCCCCCTGATCATCTTTTTATTCACTAAGGTGCTTGAGTCTACCATGCGATTTTTTGTAGAATCCATTTAGTATGCAAGCCATCCGATTCAAGCTCGTCTGAATTATCAGTAGATGGCAGTGCTTACACCATGTATATGTTGATGATATTTCACAACTCAGAGCGGGTCGTGGCAAATTCATATTTTTAACGGAGGCACCAAAATGCGGTTCTTTTCATCAATTCGTTTGGATTCTTTCGTGATTCTTGCGGTGTTGCCTTTTTTACCGGGATTCGTTCCGCCAGCCTTGGCGGCGAGCCAAAAAGCCGCGGAGTCGGCAGAGACGATTCTGAAAGAGACCGGTGTAACCGGTGGGCTGATCGTGCATGTCGGATGCGGGGACGGCAAGCTGACGGCCACGCTGCATGCCGCCGATCACTTTCTTGTACATGGCCTCGATCGGGATGCCGCCAAGGTCGGCCAAGCCAGGAAGTACATTCAAGATAAAGGCCTCTACGGATCCATATCGATTGATCAACTAACAGGAAAACGTTTGCCGTATATCGACAACCTTGTCAACTTGCTGGTTGTCGAAGATTCGGCAGGCCTGGCCGAGGGCGAGTTGATGCGAGTGCTGGCTCCACTTGGCGTAGCATATGTGTGGCATGAAGGGAAATGGGATAAACACGTAAAACCATGGCCCAAGGATATCGACCAGTGGACCCATTTTCTTCACGATTCGACGAACAACGCAGTGTCGAAAGATAATCGCATAGCCCCCTTGCGACAGATGCAATGGTTGGGCAGCCCACGCTGGGCGCGGCATCACGATCACATGTCCTCGCTCAGTTCACTCGTCGCCTCGCAGGGAAGGCTCTTCTACATATTCGATGAAAGCCCGACGTCTTCTATAGTCTTGCCGTCGCAATGGAAATTGATCGGTCGGGATGCATTCAACGGCGTCATTCTTTGGAAACGCGATATCAAGGATTGGCACACTCAACTCTGGCCGCTCAAAAGCGGTCCGGCGTTACTGACTCGTCGGCTGGTAGCCGCGGATGATCAGGTGTTCGTTACCCTTGGAATTGATGCACCGCTAAGCGCGATCGATGCCGCCACGGGCCGCACCCTGAAAACTTTCGAGGGAACGGCAGGCACCGAGGAAATCGTTTATCGCAATGGAGTAATATACATAGTCGTAAATCCCGATCCCCGCAAAACCTGGGTCCAATATGACAAATTTGCCGATATCCGCCGTGGTGTGCAAGGAACGCAATGGGGGGGAGGGGAAAAGATTCTCATGGCACTCGATCCGACTTCCGGCAAGATCCTTTGGAAGCAAAGTGCTTTCGTATCCCCATCCACTCTCGCGGTCGACGACGAAAGGGCATACTTCCATAACGGCTTAAGAATCGTTGCCTTAAATCCAAAAGACGGCCGGCCGCTTTGGAAGT
Source organism: Pirellulales bacterium (assembly GCA_016934075.1). GTDB lineage: Bacteria > Planctomycetota > Planctomycetia > Pirellulales > Thermoguttaceae > JAFGTN01. The sequence goes on along the minus strand of JAFGTN010000019.1, from coordinate 5,940 downwards.
CGGATCTGATGCCCATCTGGGACAAGATTCAATCGTGGTATACTCCTACCCTTGTGGTTTACGAAGACGTGGTGCTCTGGTCGGGCGGTGAGAATATGATCCCACACCGCGGCGGCAAGGATAAGATGTACGCCCTTTCGACCTCGACGGGGAAAACTCTGTGGTCGGCTGCTCACGCGCCTTCGGGTTACCAATCGGCCGAAGATTTACTGGTGGCCGGTGGTCTTGTTTGGACCGGTGCCACCAGCAACGGATCATACGATGGCATCTTTCGAGGTTATGATCCCCATACGGGTGAAATGAAGAAGGAATTCGCGCCGGACGTAGAGTCATATTGGTTCCATCACCGATGCTATCGCGGGAAGGCTACCGAAAATTACTTGCTGATGTCGCGTACCGGTATCGAATTTATTGATATCGCAAAAGGATCCTGGGAGCTGCACCATTGGGTGCGCGGAGCTTGCCTCTCTGGCATCGTGCCCTGCAACGGCATGATCTACGCCCCGCCTCATGACTGTGCTTGCTATCCAGAGGCTAAATTGTACGGGTTCGCCGCAATGGCACCCCGCTCAAAATCGCTGGAAACGATCCGCGCCTCCGGAACCGAACAGCCGCGGCTCGAGCGAGGCCCGGCATACGAGCAAACCGGAAATTCATCCTCGACCACGGGTGACTCATCTTGGCCCACTTATCGTTGCGACAATACCCGTAGCGGTGCCACGCCCATGCAACTTCCACCCAAACTTTCGGCCAACTGGCAAACCAAACTGGGCGGACAACTCACGCAGGTGACAATTGCCCGAGGCAAAACTTTTGTGGCCAAGCGGGATAACCACACGCTTTATGCCCTGGATACGAATACCGGCAAGCCTATATGGAATTTTATGGCCGGTGCGCCCGTCGACTCGCCACCGACTATCTGGCAAGACCTCTGCCTCTTCGGTTCGGCCGACGGGTATGTATATTGCCTGCGCGCCGACGACGGCAACCTTGTCTGGCGATTTCGCGCGGCCCCGATCGATCAGCGTCACATCAACTTCGAGCAAGTAGAATCGGTGTGGCCCGTCAGCGGAAGTCTGCTGGTTCAAGACGATACTGTCTACGCGGTGGCGGGACGGTCGATGTTCATCGACGGCGGACTGCATCTATATCGCCTCGATCCAAGAACCGGCAAGCTGCTGACACACCGGAACTTTACCGACATCGATCCCCAAACGGGCAAATCGCTGCAAGCACGCCACCAGGTCCTACAGATGCCGGTTGCCCTGCCAGATGTTCTGGCCAGTGACGGCCGGCGGCTGTATATGCGGTCGCAGGTTATGGACATGCAGGGAAAACGCTTATCGCTAGGCCCGAACGCGGGCGATGCGGTTCTGCAAACCGCGAAGCAACGTGGAGATGACGTGCACCTGTTTGCTCCATACGGTTTTCTCGACGGTTCGTGGTTCCATCGTTCCTACTGGGTGTACGGCCAGAGCTTCTCGGGCGGACACGCCGGTTATTATCAGGCCGCGAAAGTAACGCCGGCCGGGCGCATTCTGGTCGTTGATAAAAATCTCGTATATGGCTACGGCCGCAAACCGCAGTACTTGCGTTGGACGACCCCGATAGAATATCATCTCTTCGCCACCGACCGGCAAGCGCCCAAGTTGCCGAAGCTGCAGGGCTGGAATCAGCGCCGCGGACGAGGCGGCGCGTCCATGGTATCCGTCGAGAAATCTCCCAGCCTTAACCCTGTGGATAAACCGCTGGCCGTCGAAGCACGGGTAAAAGCCGCAAAACCATCGGGCGTAATTGCCGCTCGAGGAGGTCCACTACACGGCTATTCGCTTTATTTGCAACAAGGTCGACCGCATTTCGCCGTCCGCATTCACGAGCAACTTTTCGTGGCCAAAGCGGAGCAGAAGGTTGTCGACGATTGGGTTCATTTGGCCGGCGTGCTTCGGGGTGATAAACGGCTCGAGATCTATATTAACGGGAAACTCAGCGGCACAGCCGAAACCCGCGGCCTGCTCACCTCCGATCCGGCTCAGGCGATGGAAATCGGAATGGACGAAGGTAGCGGGGGTGTGGGAGACTATCGCGGCCCGTTCCCATTTACGGGATTGATCGACGAAGTGCGAGTTTACTATGGGAATCTGACTGCACAGGAAATCCAGCAACATGCCGAGAAGCCCAAGGACACGTCGGCCGCTAACGCAAAATTGGTGCTGCACTATACGTTCGAAAACGGGAAAGCCCAAGATCTTTCCGGGCTGAACAACCATGGCAAACTATCGGGCGTTTCACCCGTCAAAGGCAAGCTGGGACAGGCGTTGCGTTTCAGCGGCAAGGCGAAGAAACGCCAGCAGTCACATTTCGTCGAATATCTTTGGTCGAATGAAAGTCCAACGCTTTATGCCCGGGCAATGCTGCTGGCCGGCAAGACCCTGTTCGTAGCCGGACCTGCCGATTTTGTCGACGAGGAGGAGGCCCTGAATAATATCGCAGATCCTCAGCAGCATAAGAAAAATCTGGAACAAATCGAAGCATTGCGTGGAAATCGAGGCGCGTCACTACTGGCCATCTCGGCTGACGACGGCAAGATCCTCGACCAACGCTCGCTGGATTCGCCTCCCACCTGGGACAGCATGGCCGCCGCCGATGGTAAATTGGTTTTCACGACCATGGACGGTAAAGTAGTTTGTTTGAAAGGGAATGAATAAGAACCGAGCGTGCACGACTTCTTCGAGTTGACAAACATACCACACTCAACTGATAAGGATATTGGCCATGTGTACAATAGCTATTGGATCTCGAAGACTTGCAAGTAACTTGCCGGGCATCGCATGCCGGTCATTGCTTTTTCTGTTCTTATATTGCGGATTTGTCGTGGCTTCCGACGCCGCCGACGAGGGCGCGGATAGAGCCGAAAAAAGTGCTCGCCATATAATCGAGACCTCCGGCGTCGAGGGCGGACTTGTGGTTCACGTCGGAGCCGGCAACGGCCGTCTCACCACCGCTCTGCGCGCCGATGATAGATTTCTAGTTCACGGGCTTGACCATGATGCGGGAAAAGTTGCCAAAGCCAGGGAGTATATCCGCTCAAAAGATGCATACCCAGCGGTTTCCGTGGATGTCTGGCAAGGTAACCGGCTGCCTTATATCGATAATCTTGTGAACTTACTCGTCGTCGAAGATTCACTCAACCTGCCGCGAGCCGAACTGCTTCGCGTCCTGGCGCCGAGAGGCAAGTGCTTCATACACAAAAAGGGAGGCTGGACCAGCTTTTCCAAGCCCTGGCCGAAGGCGATCGACGAATGGACCCATTATCTTCATGACTCCGACAACAACGCCGTGGCCGAGGATCTGGTGGTAGGGCCACCTCGTCATTACCAATGGCTCGCGGGTCCCAAGTGGGCTCGCAGCCATGACCATCTCAGCACCACAAGTGCCTTGGTTTCCTCGGGCGGTCGGATTTTTTATATCATCGACGAAGGCCCGACCGCCGTAGTGGCTATCGACGCCGAATGGTCGCTGGTCGCCCGCGACGCCTTCAGCGGCGTGTTTCTGTGGAAAAGGCCAGTTTCGCCCTGGGAAGGCCACCTCCGCGGTTTCCGCTCCGGTCCGAGCGAACTGGCAAGGCGTCTTGTCGCGGTTGGTGATCGCGTATATGTCACGTTGGGCTACGGCAAGCCGGTAGTCGCGCTCAACGCGGCAACGGGCAAGACGGTTGCAACCTATAAACAAACCGCAAACACCTTGGAACTGATTGTAAACGACGGCAAGCTTTTCGCCGTGGTGGGTGATCGCCTGCCCGACAATACCGACGGCGCCGCAAAACCTTCCGGTTCATTCCAGAAGTGGCTTCATTGGCCCATATATGAGGATACCCCGCCACTCAAGCATCTCGTGGCCTTGCAAGCCGGTACGGGCCGTGTTCTCTGGACGAAGGATGATGCGGACACCCGAAAAATGATGCCCACCACGCTGGCGGCCGTGGATAAGCGCGTGTTTTTCCACACCGGCAAAGATATCCTCTCTCTATCGGCGGACAAGGGCGAGGAAATTTGGCGAGCATCGCTTCCCGTCAACCTCCGCAGACCGTCCTGGTCGGCACCTACGCTCGTCGTCAACAACGGCATCGTTCTCTGCGCGGACCGGGACGTAAACGCGGTTCACCCCGGCGCCAATCCAGACGTACGTCGAGGCCAATGGATAGTGAGTTCTCAGGGGGGGATCGCTCCGGAAGGGAAAATCCATGCCTTCGATGCGCTCAGCGGCAAGCCGATTTGGAACGCGCCCTGCAAAGAGGCCTACAACTCGCCCGTCGATGTACTTATTGCCGACGGACTCGTGTGGTCTGGCAAACTCGTCCGATCGCGCGAACCGGGAATCACCCAGGGGCTCGATCTGAAAACGGGGCATGTCGCCCGAAAAAGGCCCGTTGATCAAGAGTTTTTCAAGATCGTGATGGGGCACCACCGCTGCTATCGCAACAAAGCCACGGAAAAATTCCTCGTGCTGGGACGAGACGGTACGGAGTTCATCGATGTCGCCACGGGCAAAGGCTACGGCAATGCGTTCGTGCGGGGCGCGTGCCAGTATGGTGTCATGCCCTGCAATGGATTCTTGTACGCTCCACCCCATTCGTGTGCATGCCACATCGAAACGAAGCTCGACAGCTTTGTCGCTCTGGCGCCGGCAAGACCCAAATCGCAAAGCACAACTCTGAAAACCAAAAACAAAACAAAAGGCCTGGAAAAAGGCCCGGCGTTCGATTGGCTGCAAACCGCAAAGCCGAAGTCTCCCACCAAGGAATGTTGGCCCACGTACCGTCACGACGCGGCCAGGAGCGGTAAGGCCGGCACGCAACTGGCCGCGCGGCTGAATCCTGCTTGGACCACCGAGTTGGACGGACCGGCAACACAACCGGTTGTCGTGGGCGATCGATTATTCGTTGCCACACCGGACACTCATGCCGTGCACGCCTTGGATACCGATTCGGGCAAGCTCCTTTGGTCGCTCACGACCGGCGCGGCCGTCGATTCGCCGCCCACATTCCACCGCGGAACCGTCATCTTCGGTTCGGCTGACGGCTGGATTTACTGCTTGCGTGCCAGCGACGGCAAACTGGCGTGGCGGTACCGTGCGGCACCGCAAGAGCGGCGCTGCGTGGCCTATGAGCAAGTCGAATCGCTCTGGCCGCTGCACGGAAGTGTGCTATTGCTGGACAACGTTGTCTATGCGGTCGCGGGACGTTGTTCGTATCTCGACGGGGGGATGCGACTTGTCAAAATCGATGCCCGGTCGGGCAAGCTGCTTTCCGACAGGTTCATTACGGCCGGCGCGTTGCCGGACGTGCTATCGAGCGACGGCACGAACATTTTTATGCGGCACCGGCGTCTGGATAAACAATGGAACGATTTAAAGGACAACGTGCCGCATCTCTACAGCGCCGCGGGGTTTCTGGACGGTAGCTGGTGGCATCGCACTTATTGGCAATTCGGTTCCTACATGCGGTCGGCCTACGGCGGTTGGCCGATTACCGGCAGCCGAGTTCCGGCAGGTCGCATACTCGTGACGGATGGCGATCGAATCTTCGGCTTCGGGCGATTTAACCAGTTCGATAAAGTCGGTGGGCACGTAGGGCTTGGCACGATGAAGTACCTGCTCTACGCATTGCCGCTGCGGCCCGACAAATTCGACGCGAAGGCCAGAAGGAGAGGAGCGCCCGGCAACGATGTTCCTTCTCTATGGACCGAAAAAATTCCCATTCTGGCGCGAAGCATGACGCTATGCGGCGAAACGCTTTTCGTGGCCGGGCCGCCGAACCTTATCGTACCCTCGCCCGATAATATCGAAGATAAATATCACGTCGCATCGGTCGAAGCGTTGCGCCGACAACGAGAGGCGCTGGCGGGGAAAAAGGGCGCGAGCCTGATGGCCATATCGGCCGGG
>JAFGTN010000018.1 GCA_016934075.1 Pirellulales bacterium | reverse complement strand
GGCAAAAATGCGAAAAAATGCGGATGCTCCGCATCTTTTCCCATTTTTAGGCCTAAGTGCCGTTTTTTCAGAAAGTGCAGACACGGTATAACCACGACTACAAATGATACAGCAGTGCCAAGAAATTGGTGTGTCGAGGACGCACCCTACTTCTCGTTCGGTAATTCTTTGATCCGAATATTGCGGAATTCGACGTCGTGGCCGTGACTCAAAAATCCGATGAATCCGGACTTGCGGAAACGCCCGGGATGATCGCGGCCGTCGATGGTGCCGTTGCGAACGGTGTCGAGGTCGGCGTCGACGATAACCTTGCCGTTTACGGTCACCTTGATCTTCGTGCCGTCGCAGACGATCTCCTCGCTGTTCCACTCGCCCACCGGCTTGAGCGATCCACGTTTGGCCGGAAAGATACCATAGATCGAGCCATGATACTGATAGGGCTTGAGGTTCGCCCAAACCGGTGCCGAATCGTCCAGCACCTGGCTTTCCATGCCCACATAGGCCGAGTCGCCTTCCAGAGGAGTTCGCAGACCGACGCCGTTATTAGCGCCTGGCGACAATTTGAATTCGAAACGGAACACGAAATTCGCGAATTCCCTTTTCGTAACAATCTTGCCCTTGGTTTTTTTATTGCAAACCATGGCTCCGTTTTTGACCGAATGGCCCTGTAAGTTGCCCTGCCAACCGTCGAGCGTTTTGCCGTCGAACAGGTTCACGAAGCCCTCTTCTTTTTCCTTGTCGGCATCGGTTTTAGAGGGCTTAAGCTCTTTGATTCTAACGTTGCGGAATTCGACATGCTGGTGGTGCCCGCACAACGCCAAGTAGCCCTTCGGGCGCAGTATACCGGTCAGCTTGTGACCGTGGATTTCCTTGGGACCGACCTTCGACAAATCGACGTCGTTGATCTTCGTGCCGTTAAGTGTGACTTGAATCCGCGGCCCGTCGGCGACGATCTCCATTTTGTTCCACTTCCAAGGCGGTTTCAAATGTCCGCGTTTCGGAGCCGCTACTCCATAAACCGCACCACAAAACTGTACCGGCTTAAGCTTCTCGTACTTCGGATGATCGTCGTCGAGAATCTGCACCTCCATCGATGCGAAACCAGGTTGCAAATCGATAAGCGGTGCCCGCAATCCCACGCCGTTATTGCCGCCAGGCTCTTGGCGAAACTCCAATCGCACGACGAAATTGTCGTATTCTTTTTTCGTGTAAAGAATACCGTGCTTGTCCTTCTTGGCAATCAGCACGCCGTCCTTGACCATCCATCCGTCGGTACCTCCCTGCCACCCGGCCAGATCCTTGCCGTTAAACAGCGGCACGAAACCTTCTTCCGCCTTCTCGGCAGCAGACACGATCGAGACGCCAAACATTATGCCCACCACCGCAAAAACCAAAGCCCAGTTACAAATCAATTGCCGTTTCATCGTCGAATCTCCAGTACAGGTTGGTGAGGAAATTGGAAGGAAGTCGGCACGGCCGCGCGACCGTGCCCGATGGATGTGTAATATTGCCGTATTATAAGCCGGCCGAATGGATCCCGTCGAGCCCCGGTCCTAAAGTAGGTCCCGTCTGCCGGAGGGGACCTGAAAACTAAGGATCATTTTCAATACAAAGTCCCATTCGTTAGACGTCGGGTGGCACTGGCTGCTTGTCAGCCAGTGTTTTTCGGACGTATCATGCCAGCACTGGCTGACAAACAGCCAGTGTCACCCCATTTGTCAATGGGCCCCTACCCCTTCGATTCCCCATGGCTCATGCGGCGGATATCCTCGGTGTTGCGCATCGAGCAGAATTTGGGTCCGCACATCGTGCAATAATGCGTGTCTTTTTCGCCTTCGCGGGAGTCTTCACCGCCCCCCCGAGATGCCTCAGCCAACGACTCTTCGCGAACCGTCCGCGCCCTATCGGGATCCAGAGACAGGCGAAACTGCTCTTCCCAGTCGAACTCGTAACGGGCTTTGGAAAGTGCGTCGTCACGATCGCGCGCGCCCGGCCGTCCTCGCGCCAGGTCGGCCGCATGGGCCGCGATTTTATGCGCAATCACACCTTCGCGAACATCTTCCAGGTCGGGCAATCCCAGGTGTTCTTTAGGCGTCACGTAACAAAGCATGGCCACGCCGCGCCACGCCGCCAATGCGCCGCCAATGGCGCTGGTAATGTGATCGTAGCCCGGCGAAATATCGGTGACCAACGGTCCCAGCACATAAAACGGCGCCTCGTGGCACAACTCCTTCTGAAGCTCGACGTTCATCTCGATCTGGTCCATGGGCACGTGCCCCGGCCCTTCCACCATCACCTGGCAACCGCGCTCCCATGCCCGTAGCGTCAACTCGCCCATCACCTTCAACTCGGCGAACTGCGCCTCGTCGCAAGCGTCGGCTATCGACCCCGGCCGCAGACCGTCGCCCAGGCTCCAGGTCACGTCATACCGGCGCATGATCTCGCATATCTCGTCGAAGTGCGTGTAGAATGGATTCTGTTGTTTGTTAACGGCCATCCATTTGGCAACCAACGACCCGCCGCGGCTGACAATTCCCGTCACCCGACGCTCAGTCAAGGGAACATGCTCTCGCAAAAGCGCGCAGTGGATAGTCATATAATCCACACCCTGTCTGGCCTGTCGTTCGATCACCTCCAGAAAGTCTTGCGGCCGCATGTCGGCAATGTCGTCCAACTGCTCGGCCACCTGATATAATGGCACCGTGCCGATGGGCACCGGCGAAGCCTCGATTATCTGCCGGCGAATCTCGTCGATGTCCTGGCCCGTCGAAAGATCCATCACCGTATCGGCGCCGTAGTGCAACGCGCAGTTGAGCTTGGCCAGTTCGCACCTGCGATCGCTCGAGAGGGCCGAGTTGCCGATATTGGCGTTTATCTTCGTCCGCGCGGCGATACCGATCGCTATGGGTTCCAGGCCCATCGAGAGATGAACCTTATTGGCCGTAATCACCATCCGTCCGCGGGCAACCTCGTCGCGCACCTGCTCAACATCCAGCCGTTCGCTTCGCGCGACCGTTTCCATTTCGGCCGTAACCTGGCCCGCCCGGGCTTGTTCGATCTGGGTCATCTCGAAGGTCATTCCGCGAAAATCGAAGGGGGCCGACAAGCGACCCCCGGGGTAGGCCT
>JAFGTN010000206.1 GCA_016934075.1 Pirellulales bacterium | reverse complement strand
GTGCAATTGTTGCGGATGCATTTCCCCGAATTGAAGGTCCGAGTGGTCAACGTGGTGAACCTGATGAAGCTCCAGCCGCAGAGCGAACACCCGCATGGCTTGAGTGACAAGGACTTCGATGTGCTCTTCACAAGAGACAAACCGGTCATCTTCGCCTATCACGGCTATCCGATGCTGATTCATCGGTTTACGTATCGCCGCACCAACCACGACAACATCCACGTCCGCGGTTACAAGGAAGAGGGAACGACCACCACCCCCTTCGACATGGTGGTGCTGAACGATCTCGACCGCTTCCACCTCGTCGCCGACGTCATTGATCGCGTGCCAAAACTTGGCTCTTCAGCCGCGTATGTCAAACAGATGATCAGCGACAAACTGGTCGAACACAAGCAGTATATCAACGAACACGGTCAGGATATGCCGGAAGTATCGAACTGGAAATGGGAGATGACCCATAAATAAGTTCAAGCAAATCTGGAGCAATCTGCGGTCAAGGCTTTGGTTTCTGCCTTCGCTGATTGTCTTGGTCAGCATTGCCTTCGCGGTAGCATTGATCAACGCAGACTCCACCGGGAGCGACCGATGGCTGGCCCAGTGGCCGCGCCTGTTTGGGGCCGGGGCGGAAGGTGCGCGCGGGATGATGTCCACGATTACTGGTTCGATGATAACCGTGTTGGGTGTCATGTTCTCCATGATCTTGGTGGTGATGGCGATGGCTTCGAGTCAATAAACCTCACGCATCCTGCGGGACTTCATGCGCAGCCGTGTTACGCAGGTCGTGCTCGGGATATTCGCCGGCATTTTCACTTATTGCCTGATCGTGTTGCGCACCATTCGTAGCGGCGATGAGGGCGCATTTATTCCAAATCTGGCGGTGTTCTTCGGCTTCGTGCTGGCGCTCGGAGGTGTTGGCGCCCTCATGTTCTTCATTCACCATGTCGCCTCTTCGATCCAGGCCTCCAGCATCATTGCCTCGGTTGCTCAGGAAACCATTGCAGCCATTGACCGGCTGTTTCCGGAACAACTTGGACAAGGTCGGGGCGAAGACGATGATGAGCAACCGCTATGCCCTATAGCCGAGCGAAAGTGGCGAGACGTCCCGGCCAGGAAGAGCGGCTATATCCAGAGCGTGAATAACGCAGCACTCATACGCTTGGCGCGAGAGAACAAGACTCTCGTGCGGATGGAGCACGGCATCGGCGACTTCGTTGTCCAGAACACCGCGCTGGCCTCATTGGCTCTGGAAGACCTGCCGGATCAAGAGACGATGGCCGCCCTGCAGGCGACTTTTAGCATCAACCGCCATCGTATGGTGGAACAGGACGCGGCCTTCGGCATCAGGCAAATCGTGGATGTGGCGTTGAAGCACTCTCCCCTGGCATCATCACACAACGACGGCCGTGATGTGCGTGGATTATCTGACGGTGATTCTGGCGCGGATAGCGACTCGGCAAATCCCCTCATCGCATCGCTATGAGGAAGGGGAACTGCGAGTGATCGCCAAAGGCCCGAGCTTTGAAAGCTTGGTGGCCGAATCGTTCGATCAAATACGCGGTAGCGCCAAAGGCAATGTCGCCATCCTATCGCGGATGCTTGGCGCCTTTGAAACCCTTGCCTGTTTGACGGACAGCCCGCACCGCCGGCGAGCGCTTCGCGAACAAGTGCAATGGATCGCTGAGTTGGCCGAACGTACCATCGAGTCCCCGCACGACCGGGTACGATTTGAGATCCGGCTGGCGTGTGTGCGCGAAGCACTGGAAACGAAACCGGTTTGTCAACTCACGAAACCTGTGTCTTAGTAAAGAAAAAAGATGCCCATTGTGAAAACCAACGCCGACAAGCCCAAGGCTCCCAAATCGAATACGGGATCGAAGCCCGTTGCGAAGGACGATCTAAAATTGCTGCCCATGCCGGAATTGGAGAAAAATCTGGGATCTGGGCGAAATGCAGAAATAGAAGCCTCTGGCGAAAAACATGTGTATGAACTATACTGACGGTGGATAAACAGGAAACGGGAACAAACATGGAAAATAAAACCAGTTTGTCGAATCTCGGTGTGGTGGTTTCGGTGCGCGGCAGTGTCGTGGATATAAGGTTCGATAAGCATTTGCCCCCCATCTACTCGTTGCTACACGCCAACGAGGGGAAAATTGCCATCGAGGTTTTATCTCAACTTGACGCGCATCGCGTACGTGGAATCGCACTGACCCCCACCCAGGGCCTCGCCCGCGGCATCGCGGTGGAGGACACGGGCGGGCCGTTAAAGGCGCCGGTCGGCAAGGGAATTCTCTCGCGAATGTTCGACGTTTTCGGCAACGCCATCGACCGTCAGGCGGCGCCGACAGATGTCCAATGGCGCACCGTCCATCAAGCTCCGCCGGCGTTAGCACGGCGTTCCACCAAGTCCGAGATATTCGAGACGGGGATCAAGGTCATCGATGTGCTGGTGCCGCTCGAACGCGGCGGCAAAGCAGGCCTGTTCGGCGGAGCGGGGGTGGGCAAGACCGTATTACTTACCGAAATGATTCACAATATGATCGGGCACCAGGAGGGCATAAGCATTTTTTGCGGAATAGGCGAACGCTGTCGTGAAGGCGAGGAGCTTTACCGCGACATGAAGGAAGCCGGCGTGTTGCCGAACATGGTGATGGTCTTCGGGCAAATGAACGAGCCGCCGGGAAGTCGGTTTCGCGTGGGCCATGCGGCACTGACAATGGCCGAGTATTTCCGGGACGACGAGCATCGCGACGTACTGCTACTGATCGATAATATTTTCCGCTTCCTCCAGGCCGGCATGGAAGTGTCGGGCTTGATGGGGCAAATGCCGTCACGTCTGGGCTATCAGCCGACCATGGGCACGGAGTTATCGCGGCTGGAGGAACGTATCGCCAATACTGACGCCGGAGCCATCACGTCCATTCAGGCGGTGTATGTCCCGGCGGATGATTTGACCGACCCGGCGGCAGTGCACACGTTTTCGCATCTCTCGGCGTCCATTGTGCTTTCGCGTAAGCGGGCGAGTGAAGGACTTTACCCGGCTGTCGATTTGCTGCAATCCAGTTCCAAAATGGCCACGCCCGGCATTGTCGGCCAACGCCATTATCTCCTGGCGCAGGAAATCAGGCGGACGCTGGCGCAGTATGAAGATCTCAAGGATGTCATCGCTATGCTCGGCTTGGAACAACTGGCATCAGAAGACCGCAACGTGGTGGCCCGCGCCCGGCGGCTGGAGCGATTTCTCACACAGCCGTTTTTCGCCACCGAGCAGTTTAGTGGCATCACGGGAAAACTCGTCAGCCTCAAGGACGCACTGGATGGCTGTGAACAAATCTTGCACGATGAATTCAAAGATTACCCGGAGAGTGCGCTCTACATGATCGGGACGATTGACGAAGCGAAGGAGACAAAAACTAAGGCTGGCAGGCTTGAAGTTAAATCTGAACCGGAGGTCGAACACAAAGGTTGATTCTTGGTGTGGGAGTGCAGTGGGCACACCATAAAGTCCAGCGCCTTGTTGGGCGCCGGATTAAATAAACAACTGCTGCACAAGACAGGAGATTGAAAATGCCTAACAGAGATGGCACAGGACCAGCAGGTAAAGGGGCAAAAAGCGGAAAGCAAAAGGGCAAATGCTCAGGAGCAAAACCAAGAGGTAAACCAAAGGATGGGACAGGCCAAGGGAAAGGACGTGGGCGGAAACGGTAGAACACAGCCGTCAACATGACCGCCATGGGCGGGGGCATTCCTCCCCCCCCAACGCGCCACCAACACTCATGAACCTTAAGATTCTTCTGCCGTTTGGAATCTTTTCCGAGAAAACCGGCGTTTCACGCATCGTTGCCGAGACGCGCGAGGGTTCGTTTGGACTCTTGCCACACCGACTCGATTGTGTTGCGGCGATTGCGCCCGGGATTCTGATCTATGAAAACGAAGTAGAGGGTGAGGTTTATGTGGCTGTCGATGAAGGGGTGCTGGTCAAGACCGGCTTGGACGTGCTCGTCTCCGTACGCAACGCAATTAGCGGAACGGACCTCGGCCAACTGCGTGAGGCGGTGGAGCGAGAGTTTATGCACCTGAACGAACGGGAGCAGAGCGTCCGCTCGGTGATAGCAAAAATGGAGAGCGGTTTCATCCGCCGTTTAGCGGAGTTTCATCATGAATGACAAACTTAAAAATAAGCCATTAAAGACGAAGCCGCCGCTCAGTAAGGAAGTCGGTGCGAAGGCTGCACGAAAGCTTAAGGCGCGGCGTAACTCTACGCAGGGCGTCTGGTTTGGCCTGGGCATGATGGGGCTTATTGGCTGGTCAGTGGCGGTTCCGACACTGCTCGGCGCAGCGTTGGGCATCTGGCTGGACAATCGACATCCGGGAAGCTATTCCTGGACGCTGATGCTGCTGATCATCGGCTTGGGTCTTGGCTGTCTGAATGCCTGGCATTGGATGACTAAGGAAGACAAAGAAATGCATGACGAACAGGAGGAGGAGGATAATAATGAATGAAACTTTGACTTTGGTACTTGCTTTGGTGGCGGGCTTTTTGCTCGGTGCGATGTTCTTCGGCGGCCTTTGGTGGACGATTAAAAAGGGTGTTTCATCTCAGCAGCCTGCGTTTTGGTTCTTCGGCAGCCTGTTGCTGCGAACGGGCATTGCCCTGACCGGCTTCTATTTTATTTCAGGCGGTCATTGGGAGAGGCTGATGGTGTGCCTCCTTGGATTTATCATTGGCCGTCTTATCGTGATGCAGCTCACCCGAGCGGCGGAAAAAACAACTCACTTGGTACAGGAGGCCCGCCATGCGCCTTAGTCCCGATGAGATGATTTTCTGGCAACACGGATTTTTCAAACTCAACGCCACCATTGTGTTCACGTGGGGATTGATGCTCGTACTGGTCGTCGGTTCAAAACTCATCACGCGCAAACTTTCCACAGGTCTCAAACGTTCCCGCTGGCAGAACCTTCTGGAAATCGTCGTCCTCGGCATCGAGAAACAAATTGAAGAAGTGGGTCTGAATCAGTCGCAGAAATATCTCGACTTTCTGGGTACACTCTTCCTGTTTGTTGCGGCCGCCAGTCTCTGCACCGTTATTCCCGGCTACGAGCCGCCGACTGGCTCACTCTCGACCACGGCTGCACTGGCGATGTGCGTGTTTGTGGCCGTGCCGTTCTTCGGCATCAAGGAGCAGGGAGTAGGCAGCTACCTTAAGTCCTATGTGAAACCGACGTTCATCATGTTGCCGTTTAACATCATCAGCGAACTTTCGCGCACACTGGCCCTGGCCGTTCGTTTATTTGGCAACATGATGAGTGGAGCAATGATTATCAGTATCCTGCTCACGATTACACCCTTCATCTTCCCGATCATCATGACAGCGCTCGGTCTGCTCACTGGCATGGTGCAGGCCTACATCTTCAGTATCCTGGCAGCCGTTTACATTGCAGCCGCCACACGAGTCCGTGAACCCAAGCCTAAACCTGAGCGCAAGACTTGAAACAACAATAATAACGAAAGGAAATACTATGGATAACATGACTATTATCGCGGTAGCATCAATTGTCACCGCCGGCATTACCACCGGTTTCGGCACCATGGCCCCGGCACTGGGCGAAGGGAAGGCGGTCGCGACGGCGCTGAACTCACTGGCACAGCAGCCTGATGCATCCAAAACCATCACCCGGACTTTGTTCGTAGGTCTGGCGATGATTGAGTCGACAGCCATTTACTGTTTTGTGGTCTCGATGATTCTTATCTTCACCAACCCGTTCTGGAAATACGTTATCGCCCAAGCTGCAGGAAAGTAAACCTATGTTAATAGATTGGTTCACAGTAGGAGCGCAGGCGCTGAACTTTCTCATCCTGGTGTGGTTGATGAAGCGCTTTCTTTACAAGCCCATCCTCCACGCTATCGATGAACGGGAGAAGCGGATCGTCGCAGAACTCGCAAACGCCGACGCAAAAAAGGCCGAAGCCCAAAAGGAGAGCAACGAGTTTCAGCACAAGAACGAGGAGTTCGACCAGCAGCGCGCCGCACTCTTGAGCAAAGCGACTGACGAAGCGAAAGCCGAACGCCAGCGGCTCCTCGACGAAGCACGGAAGGCAGCCGTGGCGTTGAGTTTTAAACGGCAGGAAACACTGAGAAACGACGCCCATAATCTAAATCAGGCCATCCGTCGCAAAACCCAGCAGGAAGTGTTTGCTATTGCGAGAAAGGCGCTGATGGATCTGGCCGCGACGAGTCTGGAAGAACGCATGAGCGAGGTGTTCACTCGTCGCTTGCGAGAGATGGACGACACGATAAAAGAAGGCCTCGCCGATGCCCTTAAGACAGCGTCTGACCCCGTCCTTGTGCGGAGTGCGTTTGATTTGCCTGCGGAGCAACGCACGGCGATACAAAATGCGATCAACGAAACTTTCTCGGCTGAAATCCATGTCCGGTTCGAGACCGCGCCGGATCTGATCAGTGGCATTGAACTGACCACGAATGGGCAAAAAGTCGCTTGGAGCATTGCGGACTACCTCACGTCGATGGAAAAAGGTGTCGATGAAATTCTGAAAGAGAAGGATAAACCTATCGCTAAAGACGAGCCTAAGCCTGAAGAACCTAAGCCCGAAACGAAGAGTTAATGAACATGGAATCTGAGAGCATCCAAAACGTTTTCGACAGCGCGTTCGCTGGAATCGTCCAGGTTCGGGAAACATTCACGCCGCAACTGACTTCACGAGAAGTGGGCACGATCACCAGTGTCGCCACCGGCATCGCCAAGGTGTCGGGGCTTCCCGGCGTGGGCTTTGATGAATTGGTGACGTTTCCCGGCGATGTACTCGGCATTGCGTTCAACGTGGACGCGAATGAAATTGGCGTCGTTCTGCTCGGCGAATACTGGCATCTCCACGCGGGAGATGAAGTCCAGCGTACGGGCCGGATCATGGACATAGCCGTGGGCGATGGATTACTGGGGCGTATCATCGACCCGCTTGGTCGGCCACTCGATGGCAACGGGCCGGTGACCGCCGGCGAACGCCTGCCCATCGAACGCCCCGCCGCGCCCATCATGGACCGCGCACCCGTCACGGTGCCTCTCCAGACCGGCATCAAGGTCATCGATGCGCTCATTCCCGTTGGTCGCGGCCAGCGCGAGTTGATTCTCGGCGACCGCCAGACGGGCAAGACCGCCATTGCAATCGATACTATCCTTAACCAGCAAGGCCGTAATGTCCTGTGCATATATTGTGCCATCGGTCAACGTGCGTCCGCCGTCGCGAAGGTCGTGGCGACTTTGCGGGAAAAAGACGCGATGGATTACACTGTCGTCGTCGTCACTGAGGGCAACGACCCGCCGGGGCTTGCGTATATCGCTCCTTATGCCGCGACCAGTATCGCGGAGTTTTTCATGGAAGCAGGCCGAGATGTGCTGATCGTGTATGACGACCTTACTCATCACGCACGCGCCTACCGCGAGCTTTCCCTTCTGCTCCGTCGACCACCTGGACGTGAAGCCTTTCCCGGCGACATCTTTTATATCCACTCGCGTCTGCTCGAACGTGCGACGCACTTGCGCAAGGAACTCGGCGGTGGCTCCCTCACCGCTCTACCCATCATCGAAACCGAAGCGCAGGACATTTCCGCCTATATTCCGACCAACTTGATTTCCATCACGGATGGGCAGATATACCTCTCGCCGTCGCTCTTCGAATTGGGTGTGCTGCCCGCGGTCGATGTCGGAAAATCCGTTTCGCGCGTCGGCGGCAAGGCGCAACAGGCGGCCTACCGCGCCGTGGCAGGCGACCTCAAGCTCTCCTATGCACAATTTGAGGAGCTCGAAACCTTTTCCCGATTTGGAGCCCGCCTGGATGAAAACACTCGCAAGACCATCGAGCATGGACGGCGAATTCGCACCTGCCTCAAACAGCCGGAATTCGTCCCAGTGTCCGTACCAGCGCAAATCGTAGTGCTGCTGGCGTTGACCGCAGAACTCTTCGACCGCGTGCCGCTTGACCAGATGATGGATGCCGAGCACGCCCTGTACGAAGCCGCCGCGAACATACCAATGGAGGTGTGCAAGCGATTCGAAACCGCTAAAAAATTGAGCGACGAGGATCGTAAAACGATTATCGAAATCGCCCGCCTAGCGCTCGACCGCTTCCAACCCAAAGCCGATGCCAAAGCCAAACCAAAGCCTAAGTTGAAATCCGATTCCATAGCCAAATCAGATGAGCCGGAGCCAGACTCCAAAACCAAAGAAGATATACAACCCAAAGTCCTATCCGAGCCGAAATCGAAGCCAGAGGCCAAGCCGGTTGAGTCCAACCCTGAAACCAAGACCGGTTCCAAGCATGAAACTGGATCTGACTGAATCATGAAAGGAAGCAAAATATAAAACAGATGAGGCCTTTACTCACCAACGAATCACTAGTGGAGCTGGTCGAAAAGATGGGTGGACAGTTTCTGGTCGTTCCGGCCGAACAGATACGGGGACGTACGGGACCGGACGCCACCTACCGATATTGAACCAATCATATTCACAAAAGGAGAACACTATGCAGATCCAAATCAACACCGGTCACAACATCGAAGTTCACGAGGCGCTGGCTGCTGAGATCAGTGGCGTCGTGGAGAGCGCCCTGGGCCTATTCAGCGATCGTATCACGCGAGTGGAAGTCCACCTGAGCGACGAGAACAGCGACAAGAAGATCGGCCATGACACCATGCGTTGCATGCTGGAAGCTCGCCTCAAAGGCCGCCAGCCCATCGTAGTTACACACCATGCAGCGACCTTGGACCAAGCCATCGACGGCGCTGCGGATAAGTTGACCAGATTGATCGAGCACACTCTCGGGCGGTTGCGCGATCAAGCGAGTCATAGGACTGACCCTAACCTGTCCCTACCCACGCCGGAACCCGAAGAGAATTCATGAGCGACACCACGACAAGTTTGCACCGAAAGATCAACGGGGCCGGGGATCTCCAATCCGTCGTCCGCACGATGAAGGCCGTGGCCGCCTCGAGCATCGGTCAATACGAGAAATCGGTGCATGCGTTGGCCGACTACTATCACACGGTGGAACTGGGGTTGGGCGTGTGCTTTCGGAAAAGCGGACCGGCATCATTGATGGCAGAGCGGAAAAGACAAATAGCTGCCGGTGCGATTGGCGCAGTCGTTTTTGGTTCCGACCAGGGACTGGTGGGCCAGTTCAACGATGTTGTCGCCAACTATGCAGTCAAGACACTGCTCGCTCTGCCCGGCAAACTCCAAGTCTGGGCCGTCGGCGAGCGAGTTCATGCACGCCTGGCGGATGCGGGCCTGCCGCTGATGGGACTCTTTTCCGTACCGAATTCCGTAAAGGCCATCATCCCGCTCGTCGGACAGATTCTCATGGGGAGCGAGACACGCTACAGTCAGGGTGAAGGCACTGAACTCCACCTCTTCTACAATCGCCCCATGTCAGGGGCCGTTTATGCACCCGTTAGTCAGCGACTGTTGCCGCTGGACGACAACTGGCGACGCAAGCTGGCCGAACTTCCCTGGCCGACGGAAAGCTTACCCGAGGTCATTGGGGACAACACCACGACCCTGCGGGCGCTCATCCACGAATATCTTTTCATCTCGCTCTTCCGGGCGTGCGCCGAATCCCTCGCGAGCGAGAACGCAAGCCGCCTGGCGGCGATGCAACGCGCCGACAAAAACATCGACGAATTGCTGGAGAACCTCAATGGGACATTCCATCGTTTGCGCCAGAGTGGCATTGACGAGGAACTGTTCGATGTCATATCCGGCTTCGAAGCGCTTAGCGCAGAGGAGAAATGATGCACATTGGAAGCATTATATGATAACATATCCCAAGACCACCGCGAAATGTCAGCGGGAATTGAAAGCTAACCGCAAGATCCGATTGTAAAGGCTAGACAAATTGTAAACGAGATCCTTATATCGATCCAACACCGCCGGATTCCTGTTCTATCGGAACGCCCGCGCTCAAAGGGATGGTACATGGAAAACAATACTCTTTCGCGAACTGGCTCTTCGTATCTGTTGGGGCTCATTCGATCCAATTTGGCGGAGGTGGGATTAGATTACTTTTTCTGCATGACGAACAGATCGGAAAAGAAGAAATCTAAAATAGACAAAACAATGATTAAGAGGATAGAGGTATTCATGTTATGCGGACGAAAGTGTTTCCAAAGATGGGGGAAATTAATAGTGCCATGATGCTGACCCATATCTATCACTACTGTATCATGCGTATCAGCTTTTTTACAGCCAGTCACGAACCGGAATTAAATCCACCGCATGACGCAGAACAGGATCAACATTGGTGTACACCTTGTTGGTCAGATCAGGGGAAGAATGTTCCAGCAATTTTTGGGTGACGGCCGTAGATACTCCGTTTTGGGCCAGAATCGAACAGAAGGACTTTCGCAGATCGTGAAATTTCAAGCCAATCAGGCCAGCGTCTTTGCAGATTTTGGTCCATTGCCGTGCATTGAATTTGTCCTTGAACAATCTCTCTTGGCCGGTACCGAATCTTGAAAGATATTGGGAAAGCTCGGCCATGATGGGAACCGGCACCGGACGTCCCCCCATGCTCTTGCCGCTCTTCTTGCTCCGGGTCGTGATCTGGTTGCCTGTAAAATCCACATCGTCGAGTTTCAAGGATTCGATATCCCCTCGTCGAAGACCCGTACCCAGGGCCATTAGGATTCGCATACGCATCGAATAATAGAACCGGGCGGCATAAATCAACCGCTTGATCTGATCACTGTTCAATGATTTCACAGGCCTTTCCGCCTCCTTTAATAAGTGGAGTTCCACATCCCCATTGAGATACCGATTCTTCCTGCACCAGCCGATAAATGCCTTCAGGTTCCACATATCACTACACACATATTTGACCTGTTGAGCACGAGCGGGCCCCATCCACTGGAAGAAACGAAGCAACGTCTTGGCGGTT
>JAFGTN010000205.1 GCA_016934075.1 Pirellulales bacterium | reverse complement strand
GCGAAACGGGCGTCGAGATCACGTGGAACGCGGCAGCGGACTTTGAGAGCGGCATCCGCAACTTCATCATGTTGCGTGACGGCCGGGAGCTGGCCAGTGTGCCGGAGAAGCCCGTCGGCCGATTCGGCCGGCCGCTGTTTCAGTCCATGACCTATCACGATACGCCCGATCAACCCCTGCCGGAGATGCGCTACGTGGATTCCTCCGCCAAGCCGGGCGAAAAGCACACATATGCCGTCGTCAGCGTCAACAGCGTCGGCCTCAAGTCCGCGCCGTCTACGGAAGCATCGCAACTCAAAGAGTCATCTCCGCCAAGGCAGCCTGCCCCTCGTTAAAACTTGTGGTGTTATAGGGGGACAGGCTACTTCATTAATTTGGTTCTTCACGGAATTTAGTGGGTGAAACAACGTCAACTTGTCTTCGGCAAGAGGTTTTTGAGGCATGGGCTAACAAAAGTATATTGATTCAAGACAAACTACAAGAGGATAAAGAGATTGAAACGGGAATGCAGATAGTTATTGACAACGAATCGAAAACGGCCATACGGCAATGAGAGTCGGCAGAACAAACAAGCGAAGCGTTTAGGTTTATCGCACACCATGCGTCGCGAAGGCAGGCCGAGAAAGGACGGCAATAAATAACTAGCTGCGCCCCCGTTTCAATTCCCCGAACACATTATCGTTGAATATCGTTCCTTGCGGCGTCCATACACGAACGACTAGGCAATTTTCAAACTGGACAATTTCGCTAATCGGATACTCGAACTGGACAATTCGACCATTGCTACAATGGATTTCTCGTTGCCCCCTTTCATAATTAAAATAGTTCATCGTGGTCTCTAGTTTTCTTATCACGGAACGAAAAGGGGGCAGTACTATTCATAATCAAACACAATATTTCTGAACCTTTTCTGTCCCAAGTTGCAGTCACCCACGACTACAATTGGTTTGCTCATTGCTTTCGTGTTCCCAGTTCGAGGATGAGACTCTTGAGGGCCTTGCTCATTGCGGTGTTGTAGTTTTTCGTGTCGCGGACTTCGAAAATGTAGCGGGCGCGATTTGGGGGTTGGGTTTTGTCGAACTTCCATGAAGTTCGGCCTTGTTCGTCGCAATTTAGGCGGATGGGGCGAAAAGTGTAGACCGATTTGTCGTTTGCCCGATCGATTGCGACGATGCTTCCGTCGGCGAGCACGGTTTTGCCCGTCATGTGGAACATGCCGCCCGTGCACCACATGTTGCGCATTCGAGCAGATTGCTTTTGCAGCAGTTCGGGATCAGGTTTACGCTTGAGGATAGCCAACCAATCCGACTTGCCGGGTTTCTTTCCTCCGTCTCGAAACATGGAGAGAAAGAAGTTCTGCATGGGGTCGGAAAGACGCGGCAGGATATCGCCCTGCGAGAACCGATAGAACGATCCCCATCGCGAGTCTTCACCTTGCCCTCTTTTTTCAAGTGTATAAAAGCACGGCAGCCAATAGATAGGCGCGCCGGCGGCGAGCGATTCGCGATATGCGTCTTTGTCGATAGCCGTGTTCCACTCCAGTCTGTTCTGTTTCGAGGCGTCGGGAACGCCAAGGCCCGCGTTGAGGTAGATGCCCGCACACTTCTTCGCGAACAACTGCGGATCGTATTTCTCGATGAACACCAGGTCGCGACACCATCCGGTTACGGTAATCACAACCGGCCGCGGCGAAGCGGCGAGTATGCGGTGCACGGCACGGATCCCGCTGAGGGCGAGTGAATTCCTGACGCTTGGGTCTTTGAGATCGGCATCCAGCGGCAACGATTCCGGCACGCCCGTCACGACAGGCACCGCCAGGCCGGTGATGTAATTCAATTGTGCGATTGCGGAAATATCCGGATCCTTCCCCCATTCGTTCTTCGGGTCATCGATTACAACGGCAACGAGTTCGATGTCTCCCCGAGCCGCCAAAGCGTATTGGCACGCCAGATCCCAGTGGTCGTCGGGATCGTTGTGGGGCCGAAAGAGATCGGTGATGTGAATTACGGGCACGGGGCGCTCGGTCACGGGTGGCGGAACTTCAGCGGCATGTAGATTCCCGAAAAGAACGATGGAAAACAGCGTTGCAAGAATTTTTTTGTTAAAAATCATTTCCTTCTCCTATTTTTGGCCCTTCAGAAGAACCTGTGGGTAATTTGAAAGCTTATTGGGTTTTTTGGCATATAGGTTTTAAGTATACCGAAGATGAAATTGAAATAACAGCGTTTTGCCATCCGGTCGCAGGCGACCGGGCTAACAAGCAGCAATTAATCAACATCAACTAATTTGACATGATGGGCGCAACTTCATAAAGCGCAGGTGAAGGGCAGTCACCGCGTTTTCCCCTGCAACTCCCTGCGCTTGCGCTTCGGGTTAGTATCAGTTGTACTCATTTGCTCTTTTCCCGATACTCTAACTCATTTATCAAGTTCTTCAGGCAGGACGTGAGTATTTCGTAATATCGAGGATCTTCAAGAATTCGGCCCCCAGTATCTTCTGGACGATATGGATTCCCGCTCGCACAACGGTAGCCGCGATTACTCTCTAGAGCGATTCCTCGCAAAGAGTGTCAAGCCGGCAAGTGCCATGATAATCAATATGAACGTCGAGGGCTCCGGGATCGGGCTGCCGACCATAAAGTTGTCGAGATACGCCGAGTCACTCGGAAATGATTGTGCCGCTCCCACGGCTACGACTTTGTTCGAATAGACGAAGGTGGCCAGGGGAGCTCCGGCCAACTCGGTACCCACATAGTCATGCATGAGATCGACAGGTTCGGCGGCGCCGCCCATTCCCGTCAGCGTTCCGTCGACATAGATCCATATTTTCTTGCCGGGTTGGTCGAAACGCACGGCCAAATTGTGCCAGTTTTGATCGGTGATCCCAAGAGCGTCTGTTGCGAGGATTTCGTATGCCAAGCCATCCGCATAAATATCGAGGCCGGCGTGAGTGGAACTGCTATAATCGGCCCTGAAGAAAACAGACATTGCGCCGGCGCTGGTAATGTCGTCGCCCAAGTTGGCAAGACTGCAGATATTCACTCGGTCGGTTGCGGGAAACACGGCGTCGATGGAGACCACGTAATCTTCGCGAAGTCCGTAGCTCAGCCCATAGTCGGACAAATATACGCTCCCATTGCCTTGTTCCGGTCGAATGAAGCCCGTCGCAGCGCCAGCATTACCTTGCGTTGAGACCGAAGGCAACAGCGTGGTATCGTGGAACGTGAATATCGTGCCATCCGCATAGGGCGTCCAGTTGGGGGCGGGACTGGTTGCTCCGGGATTCTCGACCGGACAGGGAGCAGGCCCCGGGCTGCCCGCTATGCGGCCGGCAAGCCCGCCGTTGGCGGTCGTTGTGAAAGAATCGCTGTAATCCGTGATTTCCATCAACACATCGGCTGTTGTTACGGAAACAAGAAGCAGGCAAATGAACGGCAGCAGTGCAGCTACTTTATACGGAACCATGACTTGGCCTCCTTGATGAAATTCAACAGTAGAATCTTTGATACCCAACCCCTGGGTGCTGTGCGGATCGCGATCCGGTTGGTCTCATCTTGCGGAGAACCAATATATCACGTCATTCACTCCATTAACACATTACGAAGCCCAGTACTTAGTAATAATTCAATTGATGGGTGATTATTATTGTCATCGGATTACCGATGTTAGTACGGCCGCCTCGAGCGGAAGCATCCATGCCCGTCACGGGCGATGGGGCTAACAAAGTCACACATCGTTTTGAGTGTTGCGGAGAACTAATGCATTTCAGCTTCGACGGTGCCGATTGCGTCGCGGAAGAAGCTGAAGCGGACGTTGGGGTGATCGGCCAGTAGCGACATGGGAACTGAGACGTCGGGCAGTCCCTTGGAGATCATCAGTGTCGAAAGCCGCATGCCGAAGGGATTGTCGTGGCAGCCGGGGTGCCAGATGGAGACTGTCTCGGCCTTCCATGTTTCCTGGGGTCCGACGGTGGCGGCACGGGTGGGTACCAGCGATACGTGGCCGCCGCCGGAAGTACGCGCGTTTTGAATGATGGTCATGGGGTGCAGGTCGGTGACGCGGGTTTTCAGCTTGCGGTATTCTTCGGGCGGGGGCGGCGCGTCTTGATAATCGCCTTCCCGTTTGGGCGGATCGTTGAAGGCCCAGTGTTTGACCTCGCCCTGGCCGCCTTGCATGAGAACGCAACGCACGTCGTCGTAGCCGGCGGAATAGACATCTAGATCGCCGACGGGGAAGTGGATGTTG